>JAHYJK010000068.1 GCA_019429225.1 Anaerolineaceae bacterium | reverse complement strand
ATGCGGGAGAGGAGAAAGAATCGGATTTATCAGTTCACCCACGTGAAGATCTTATAGAAGAAGAGTTGCAAGTTGATGCCCATTCACAAAATCAAGGGGTTGATCTATTACCCTGGTTATTAAGTCTTGCAATACTGCTACTACTGATGGAGGCACGCTTATCATGGCGGTGATTTTCTATCAGTTGGGTTTAATTATCCTGGGTTTCTTTCTAACAATTTTTTTATTTTTGATTGCTCGGAAAACAAAGCTACGTTGGTGGCCTGCATTCTTAACTCGTTTACTACTTTTACTCGTAATGTTGTTTGTGGTTTTCTCTCCGCGTGGAGAATTAATTCCATCAAAGATACCCGATCAGGAAGTAATGATTATTGACAATTCTTGGAGTATTGACCCTGATGCTTTAATTCAAATCAAAGAATTAGCAGGAGATTGGATTAAGAATGCAAAAGGAAGGACAGTTATTTTTGCATCTACAAAGAAAAATACGGTTTTTGATCCGAAAGTTGAGTGTCCGGATCAGGATAAATCCACTACCAATTTGGTTAGTTCATTATTGGAGGCAGAAAAATTACTTAATCACTCAGCTGGAAAAATTATTTTGGTGAGTGATGGATATATCGAAGAAAATCTACCAGTGATGAATTTGATCTCTGATTTGAAGAATAAAGGTCATGAGATTTATGTGATGCGATTAAATAGCAGGGATATTCGCCAAGATAGAACTCTGGCAGAATTAATTTCGCCAAAACACCAATGGGAAGGCACTCCATTTGAAATCCAGGTACCGGTTTTTAATACTTCTGACGAAGATTTAAAGTCGCTAATGATTCGTATCAATGGAGAAAATATCAATGTAATTGCAAGAAAAATTAACCCGAATCTGCTTGGAATACGAATTCCGGAACAACCCGAAGGTATTTTAAATTTTCAAGTCTTTTTAAATCTACCAGACGATCCTAATCAGGAAAATAATTCATCTTATGGAATTGTCCAAATTTACCCTGCACCTACAATGTTGATGGTTTCAAAAAACACCGAACAGGCTAAAAAATTTCTACTAAATTATCCGAATCAAAATAATAATGTCGGAACAATTTCACCTGAAGAATTTCCATTAGATCTTAATGTTCTGCAAGATTATCAGGTGATTATGTTACATAATCTGATGGCATCAGATCTTTCCTTTGAAATGATGAAAGCCTTGAAAATTTTTGTTTCAGAGTTAGGCGGGGGATTGGTATTCTTAGGGGGAAATAACAGCTACACTTTAGGTGATTACAAAAATACGATTCTTGAACCAATTTTGCCGGTAAAACTTGAACCACCGCCCCGCAATAAAAAATCACCAATGGCTTATCTTTTGATCTTGGATCGATCAGGTAGTATGGCAGATATCCCTGATTATTCCAACAAGCTTACTTTATTAGATCTGGCACGTGAAGCAGCAATGCGATCTTTGGAGACTATTGGTCCTGAAGACTACCTCGGGGTGATCACATACGAGTCAGACGTTGTATGGGATGTCCCACTGGAACTGGTAGGTGAAGGCATTCAGCTTCGGAGAGCAATGGATATTGTATCAAGTATTACCCATGCAGGAAAAACAAGTATGTATCTGGCTTTGACAACTGGTTTTCAAGGAATAAATGAACTTCCAACAGATGCCCCGGATTCCAAAAATATTTTAATTCTTACTGATGGACAGAGTTCAGATGGGTCTGATCAAGAATTCGTGGAATTAGCCCAAAAAGCGAAAGCTGAAGGCATTACCATTTCAACAATAGGGTTAGGAAGAAAAGTGGACAAATATGTATTGTGTTCGCTGGCTGAAATAACTGGCGGCCGTTGTTATATGGTGGTTACGGAGTTGGATTTACCCAATATTATGGTTGCTGAAAGTGAAGCAATTCGAAGCGAGAATATTCAATATGGAGATACTACTTTACTTCCAGTAGAAGGACTTCATCCTGTTTTATCAGGTATGAAATTAGAGCAGCTACCACTATTAAATGCCTATAATGCACTTACCAGTAAAGCAGATCAGGGAGCGGAGGATGTTTTAAAATCTGCCAATTTTGGTGATCCTATCCTGTCAGTTTGGCAATATGGATTAGGTCGTGTAGCAGCCTGGATGAGTGATGTTGGAGAGGTATGGACACAACCCTGGATCAATCCTGAAGAAGAAAGCATATTCTGGTCTCAGGTGGTTCGTTATACCCTTGTCAATCCTGCCATTGGTCCGGTTCAAGTGGAGGTTGGCGCAAAAGATGATAACCTGGAAATATTCACAAGAATTGAGGATGCTGGTGGGTCACCTGTTAATTTAGCAAAGGTTGAATTCCAAATGATGGAAAAAGAAGGATCAACGAAATCAATTGCCATTCCTCAGATTGCACCTGGAAAATACAAATTAGACTTGCAAGGATTTGTCTCAGGAAATTATGTAGCTGAAATCAGTTTTCAAGAAAAAAATGGAAAGACATCAAAAATTGATCTGCCATTTTCGGTAAATTATTTTAACAATGATTTTCATATAGATCCAACTTCTGGAGAACGCAACATTGACACCTGGATAGAAAGTGGTGCCCATGAAATTTTCTCTCTATTAGAATTAACAACCAATCCCACTTCTGCTAGAGAACAAAATGTATCAGATTCTGATTCTAAGTGGTTATACGTTTTGCTCGGTTTAGTAATTTTCTGGCCGTTGGAAATTGCACTCCGTCGCCAATGGTTGCCTTGGATCAGTTAAACATAGAAAGGGTAAATAATGAATGAATTAAGTGCTGTTCAAAATGTGGTAGATGAATTTCAGAGTTCAGTAAACGAAATCATAACTGAAATTCAACGGATAATGGTAGGTCAGGAGCAATTAATTCATGATCTTCTTGTTGCCCTTCTGGCTGGTGGGAATGTCTTACTGGAAGGTGTGCCCGGTTTAGGGAAAACTTTACTGATCCGTTCACTTGCAAGGACAATTGATAGTGGTTTTAGTCGTGTTCAATTTACTCCGGATCTCATGCCTGCGGATATAATCGGTACAACCATCATTACAGAAACCGAGGAGGGACATAGAGGATTTAAATTTGAACGAGGTCCGGTTTTTACAAACCTTCTTCTTGCGGATGAAATAAATCGTGCTGCTCCACGCACTCAATCTGCTTTATTGGAAGCGATGCAAGAAAATAATGTTACTGTTGCAGGACAAACCTATCCACTTCCTAAGCCTTTTTTTGTATTAGCTACTCAAAATCCAATAGAGATGGAAGGTACTTATCCCTTACCGGAAGCTCAATTAGACCGTTTCCTGTATAAAATTGATGTTTTTTCTCCAAGTGAACAGGAACTAATAGATATCGCCCGACGAACAACTGGAACAAACATTCCTGAAATTAAAATTGTCACAACAGGTGAAAAAATAATCCAAATGCAGCAATTAATCAAAGAAGTCCCAGTAGAAGATCGTGTGTACAAGTATGCTGCTCAAATTATTCGTGCAACTCACCTTCAGGATCCCCTTGCGCCCAAAATTATTGCCAAACACCTGCGGCTTGGAATCAGCCCAAGAGGAATTCAAGCGCTTATCCGTACAGGTAGGGTTGAAGCGTTAATGGATAATCGTAAAGCTGTTTCAATCGATGACATTCGTAAAGTGGCCTATCCAGCTCTGCGCCACAGAATGATACTGAATTATGAAGCCCAGGCTGAAGGGATACCAGCAGATTCGATTCTTGATGAAGTGCTATCGGCTATTCCTGTGCCAAGATAAATTCATCTATCATCGAAATTGCTTCTTTATTGTTCTATGGGATTTGATATCCAACTCAGGTTCGCTGGAGACTTTATTCCCATAATAAACTTGAGCCAGGTTAGCTATTGCCCACAAAATCAGACTAACTATTAAAATAATTACCGTGTAAATTAACCAGGACTTCAATAGAAGATTACTCAATTGGATTCCAAGATCGTTGATCAGGTTAAAAATTCTCGTATCAAGATAAACAAGGTTGAATGTAATGTATAAACTCCAGCCCCATTTCATAATAGCCCAACTTATTAAGATTAAAATCAGGGAGAATACACCAGCAAAAATTAATGGCAAAAAAATTATCTTCACCTTTTTTTTAGATTGTTTAATTTTTATTCCACTATAAATGAGAAAAAGAAGAATCGATCCAGTGAAAGCATGTAGTCGAGATTTGATAAGGATTGAATATATATTATGAATGTCGTTAATCATCTTTATCGTCTTAGGTGTTAAATAACCTTGTGAATTAAGAACTGTTAAATCAATTTCTTCCATAATTGAATCAGAAAATGATATTGCAATCTTTTGGGAAGTTTCCACATAATTAATACCAAGTGGAAGACATTCGGGTAATTCATTCGGATTGATATCAAGCCAAACAATTTTATTTTCACAAAAAGGAATATTTTGAAGAAGAGGGAGAACAGCAAGTGCACCTTGCTGACTTCGTAAAATTTCTAATGGTTGTGATAGGTTTATAGAAATATCGGGTAAGTTTGCTGCTGGATTATTCAACCAGACCCATAACGAGTGAATGATCGAATCAGTGGTATCTTGAATCCATTCTGCAGGAAAAATAATTTCTGCAACACTTTCCCAGGTATCAAGAGGAATATCACTAAGGAAACCATTACTCGTCTTTACATTTAATGAATAACTGAAAATGAGATCCGCGATGGCTGGTCTACTTCTTATGCTGAAATTGGTATCTGTCAGAATGGATTCGACTTGATCTGGAGTATGTAAATTGGTATAAAATGCCTGAATTAAGATCGTGTAACTGACAACTATTACGATCGATATAAAAACCAGAAATAAAACAACTCGAAGGCATATTGTTTTTAAAGTATTTTGTGTGGATTTAATCATCCCCTATTCTCCATATTAGTATTAATTATATATTGAGAATTAATTACGGCTCATACTTCCACAGGATCATTTCTGCATTCAGTTTGCCTGTCAACACCCAGATTGTGCCGTCTTTATCCACGGCTGCTTCCATCCAATCCATCCAGGCGACGGGTTTGAAGATGTTGTTTTCCAATCGATGGATTACATTAACATCGAACAGCCAGGCAGTACTGTTTCCATCAAACAAGAGCAGGGGAGGGCTGATCTGGCTGCTATCCCGTATGGGTGTCCATAATCCATTCAGAATGCGGTAGCGGATCTGGCGGGTCTTGCAACCAGGGCTGCCACATAATTCATACAGCACCCAGGCACTGTCATCTGGTGCGATGGTAATGTCCAGAATTGCTCCATGGCTAAAACCGATGTATTGGATGGGATCCAGACTGGGAGGTGTGAATTCACTCCAGGCATTCAGTTGTTCGTCATAGCGCCACAGGCGGCCATCCATCCCAACCCAGGCATGACCGCTTTTATCCGCAGCGATGGCTGTCACACAACCTTTTTCAGCTGGTATTTCTACCTCGCTCCAGCGTTGACCATTGAATTGGCGCACCCCATCGCCATCCAGGCGATCGCGATCGAGCCAGTTGCAGCTTCCCACCCAGGCAAGGTTGCTGATTTTTGAATTCGCCAGCACAAAAGAGGTGGCAATGGTTTTGCGATAGGGTAGCTCAAACCCGATTAATTCTGGCAGGAAGATTTGCCACTGATTTACCCGTAAACGGCGGATATCGTAGGCGGTGGTGAGCCAGACATTGCCACCCGTATCGCTGGAGAAGGTTAATTCAAGAGGAGAAGGTGCCCCATAACCTTGCGGTGGCAACCAGCTGTTTCTATGATCGTATTCCAAAAATGCAGAACCATCCCAGGTTTTTAATGGCGTTCCTGCACCTGGTAGTATCCAGGCTCTTCCGTCCTGTGTAAGCCCGATAATAGGATCAGGTAAGTTTTCCTGGGTGAAAATTTTTGTTTCCGGGACGTATCGTCCCACTGCATACGGCGAGGCAAACCAGAAACTACCATCTTTGGCTACCTGCATGCGGTTGATAATTCCAAAGATCACCTGGTCAACAACAAATGCGCGTTCAAAGACTTCCTGATCAAAGATAAAAGCTGTAGGTGTATTAGACGGTGTTGGAGTTTCACTCGGGGTAGGCGTGATGGTTGAAGTTCGTGTGGGGGTGAATGAGGGCGTTGAAGTGAAAGTCGCCGTGAAGGTTCGCGTTGGCAACCTGGTGGGGGTGGAGGTGATGGTGATGGTAGGGCTGAGTGTAATGATTGCTGTTGCCGTGGGGGGTGCATTACTGACACTGATGGTGGTTACCAGGGCACTCAGGCTCAGGATAAGAATCCCGCCAACTATTACCAGAAAAATGATCTCTGCTCTACGATACTTGGGTGCGGTTTTTCTTTCCATCAACTTTTCCGATCCCCCTTGAAGATTTTTTGTAAATTTGTTTCAATCTGGTCGATCTGGCGTTTATCCGGTTCTGGAGCATAGATGATACGCGTGGTGGCCGGGGTAGAATGACCCAGCACAGCCTGGATATTCTCCAGAGAGACTCCACTCTCAATCAGGGTCTTGGCATGCCAGTGTCGGAAGGCATGTGGACTGGTGAAGTACTTCTCGCGATCCAGCCCGGAGAGGGCTGCCACTTCCTGTACAATCCGCCAGGCGGACGTGCTGGATAAGCGTGCGCCATATCCGCGTTTTGCATTCTTAAAGAAGGAGGATGAATTGTGCCGGCGACGGTTGCTTTTCCCATGCTGAATTAAAATCCAGGGGGAATGATCGTCACGCGCTTCCAGATACTCATCCACGACCTGCAATGTATCCACCCCCAGACGGCAATGCGCAATGCGACCGGTCTTTTCCATGCGTAATTCCAGACGTCCATTTTGTACACGGGCATCATCGACATGCTTTTTGGTTAAATGACACAGGTCGCCAATCCGTAAAGCGGTAGCACGCAGTAAAACCACCAGGGTACGTTTGCGCAATACCTCCAGCTTGTCCAGTTGTTTTTTGGGCAGTTGGAGTTTCATGACAGATGCCAACATGTGGTTTCCAAAATCCTCCGGCAATCTTTCATGTCGTGAGGTCTGTTCTTCCGGATTTCCAATCAAGGAGGTGCGGCTGGCTTCCTGTTCTTCCTCGCGCGTGAATTGGATCCAGCCGCTGTAATTAGCGCGCCAGAATCTGAAGGCTGCCCGCAGCACTGAGATGTACAAGCGCCGGGTAGGGATTGAGTAGCCACGAATATCCTTCATCCAACCGCCAAACTGAACAATGATATTTTTTTCCAAAGTTATTGTTTGAATATCGCTTAATTGATTATCCTGCAGATATTCAAAAAAAGCATCCAGACCACGAAAATACAGCCGCCGTGTGTTTTCGTTCTCAAACTGGACGTTGCTCTTAAAAATCTGGATTGCTTCCTGAATGCTCGCAGCCATACATTAAAGATACCGTAAAAACTCACCTTGCGCAATTGAGAGTGATCATCGGATTGAAAAATTATAGGTTTTGGCAAACCCGGCAGCACAAAATTGATTCGGAAAAAGTATAATCTGCATATTCTGTTCAGTTATAATCAAACCATGCAACGTCGTTTGCGATCGTATTTCTCACTCCATTTTCTTCATGATCTCCAGGCAGCCCTGACAGTTGCCCTGATCGCCATTCCCCAATCGATGGCATATGCTTTGATCGCCGGTATAAATCCCATTTATGGTCTGGCCGGGGTGATCATCCCGGCTATTCTGGCACCCATTTTTGGCAATTCAACCTATCTGGTCACCGGGTTATCGAATGCGATTGCCATCACCACGGCTGGGGTGCTGGCAGGTTATGCTGGTACCGGTGATTATCTGGAATTAGTGTTTGCACTGGCAATCATTAGCGGGGTTGTAAAGTTGCTATTTGGGCTGTTTAAGTTGGGATGGATCACCCGTATCATCTCTAATTCGGTTCTGACAGGTTTCTTGATAGGTCTGGGTTCGCTCATCATTATCAATCAGCTCAGTCCACTGACAGGTATTCCCAAACCAGCACCCTCCAGTGCGATCTTTACCTTAGCTGATGAAATTATCCATTTTAATCTTATTAATCCCTATGTAATAACGGTTGCCTTGTTTACATTATTGGGACTACTTGCCATGCGTAAATTTGACCAGCGTATCCCGGCTGAGATGATCCTGATTGTTGCGGCTGCTATTTTCGTTGCCCTTACAGGATGGCGGGACCAGGGTGTACGGGTCATCGGTGATTTAGGTCATCTGCCTGGATTTGGATTGAGCATCTTTATTCCGGACTTCTCTCTGGAAGATTGGCGTTTCCTGATCCCAGGTGGATTGGCTGTAGCATTAATGTCCATGGTGGAAGCATTGACGGTTTCCAAATCTGTGGCGTTGGCGAAGGGTCAGCACCTGGATGTCTCGAAAGAATTAGTAGGGCAGGGGATTGCTTCGCTGGTCGGTGGATTCCTGCATGCACCGCCTTCTTCGGGTTCCACAGGACGCACGGCTGTTAATCTGGGGAGTGGCGCCAGAACCCGGAATGCTGCCATGCTATCCGGGATTCTGATCATTCCGGCTGCCATCTGGTTGGGTAAGTGGATTGAGTATATTCCATTGACTGCATTGGGGGCAGTGGTGGTTGTATCCGCAACCCGCATTGTCAACTGGAAGCATGTTCGCCTCACCTGGAACAGCCGGGGAACCAGCCGCTGGGTGATGGTAATCACCTTTCTGGCTACCCTGGTTTTTCCACTGCAGATCGCCATTTTTCTGGGAATTGGTATTTCTTTACTGTTCTACCTGTACGAGAGTAGCCAGTTGCATGTCAATTACATCTCTGTGGATGCCAATAACCGATATTTTCAAAATGAAGAATTAACTTTTCTTCAGGAAGATCTACCCATCGTGTTGATCAGTGTAGAAGGTCCATTGCATTTTGCAGCCGTAGACGTTTTCGAAAAACATTTGGATGAAGCCCTGGAGGCTGGTGCAAAAGTTGTCATCATACGCTTACGCAGTGCTCAGGTGGTTGCCAGTACGGCTCTGTCTGTATTAGCGGCTGAAATTCGTCATGCCCACATGCTGGATGCCCGTATATTGCTGTGTGGGATTGATCAAGGCCTTTTCCAACATCTCAAAGATTCTGGTATCCTGGCAATGTTAGGTGAGGATGCAGTTTTTCTTGGAGATCGTCAGATATTTCAAGCGACGCAGGATGCTATCGAGTATGCCAAAAATCTAGTAAAATTATGACTTGTAATTGTTAGATAAATATGCTAAAAACATAGTTGTTAGACAATCAATTGTCAGACAATTTCAAATGATGATTAAACTTATTTTTTGAACCCAACTTTCTCTTTTTCACCTGAATCAGATCAATGAGGATCCTTGATGGATGAACAACAATCTCAGAAATCATCACATATCATTCTGACCGGGGAAAACAATTAATTAATCAAAATTCACGTAAAATTATTAAATTGAACATTATTGGTAGGATTACCCTGACTTATAGAAAACAAACATGATTTTGTTCCCCCTGAAAGGAGGAAAGAAAAACGAATGCGAATAAGTTGGAGTTCAATCTTTGATGCTTTATTGCCTGTGATTGCTACGCTTGCGGCATTAGCGGTGGGAGCGGTGATGCTGATCCTGTTGGGGGCAAATCCTCTGGTTGCCTATGGGGCATTACTCGAAGGTGCGTTTGGAAGTTTTAATGCATTAGCTGATACGATTGTAAAAGCCACACCTTTATTGCTGGTGGGTATTGGCATATGTATTGCCTTCCGTGCTGGTGTTATTAACATTGGTGGTGAAGGACAGATGATTCTGGGTGGCTTGAGTTCGATTGCCCTGGGTCTCGCCTTTCCGGATGCCCCTGGCATATTAATGATCCCCATGGCATTACTGATCGGGTTTATCGCTGGTGGTCTTTGGGGTGGAATACCTGGTTATCTCAAAGCACGCTTCAATGTGAATGAAATCCTGAGTACCATTATGTTGAACGTAATCGCTGTGCAATTAATGAATCTCTTATTAAGGGGTCCATTAATCCAACCCAACCAAAAAGGAGCGGCAGCCATTCCTCAAACGGCTCGTTTATCAGCTGCATTCGATCTTCCTCGTTTGGTGCCAACCCGGTTGCATCTCGGTGCACTCATTGCGGTCATTCTGGCGATTGGTGTTTATTTCTTCCTGTGGCGCACGACGATTGGTTATCGCATTCGAGCAGTAGGATTAAATGCGGCGGCCTCACGTTATGCCGGTATTAAAGTAAATCGATATATTGTGCTTTCTTTGATGTTAAGTGGCGCTTTTTCTGGTCTGGCAGGCGCCATTCAGGTTTATGGGGTCAACCATTTTATGATCACAGATGGATCAGCTGCCAGTTTCACCGGATCAGCCGGTTTCAATGGTATTGTGGCAGCTTTATTTGGTCAACTGCATCCGGTTGGGACAATTCCGGCCTCGTTTCTATTTGGAGCACTCCTGGTGGGTGCTAACAAATTACAGCGTGTGGTGCAGGTGCCAGCAGCATTGATTACCGCATTGAATGGTCTGGTGGTTGTTTTTGTGGTTTCCAGTGAGCTCTGGCGCCGTAAAAATGCGCGTCGCAGGGCAATAAAGGAATTGGAAGAAAAACTGGCAGCAGCAGCTGCAAAAGAAATATCTCCTCAACCGGAAGGAGGTGGATGAGACTATGGAAGATCTATTCACTGGTTCGGTTTTAATTGGATTACTTGCTTCAGCCATACGTCTGGCAACCCCTTACCTGTATGCTGCCATTGGCGAAACTTTCGGGCAACGCAGTGGTGTATTGAACCTGGGCGTAGATGGCATCATGTTGATGGGTGCCTTTTCTGCTTTTTATGTTGTATTCAAAACCGGGGATCTGGTAGGTGGTGTTTTGCTGGCTGCACTGGTGGGATTGCTCATGGGCTTGCTCATGGCATTTATCAGTGTGACACTAAGTGCTGAACAGGGCATCAGTGGTATTGGTGTTTACCTTTTTGGCCTGGGAATGAGCGATCTGCTGTTCCAGAAATTGATCAACAATGTCCAGACAGTCAGTGGTTTTCCAGTCGCTCCCATTCCACTCCTGAGCGAGATTCCTGTATTGGGTCCCATTTTGTTCAGGCAGAATGTTTTGGTATATGGCGCTTACATTCTGGTTCCAATTGCCTGGTTTGTTCTGAACAAAACCACTCTGGGACTCAAAATCAAAGCGGTAGGAGAAAATCCTGAAGCCGCGGACACCTTGGGTGTCAGTGTATCCAGGATCCGCTATTTCACCGTATCTTTAGGTGGAATGCTATCCGGAATTGCCGGTGCTTCATTATCAATTGCACTGTTGAATGTTTTCCAATTCAATCTGACCAATGGGCTGGGTTTCATTGCCATCGCATTGGTCTATTTTGGTGGCTGGCGACCAACCTGGGTTCTGTTGGGATCTTTAATCTTTAGTTTTGTGAATGCGCTTCAAATCTGGGTGCAGGTGGTTGGTTTACCAATCCCTTCGGATATTGCTGTTATGACCCCCTATATTCTCACAATTGTTGTGCTGGTGATTTCTGCCCAGCGTGTTCGTCCCCCGTCCGCCTTGTCCAAGGCATATGAACGGTTGGAATAAATGAGTTGAATCCCGGGGATTTCCCTGGATTTTATAAAAATTTTTTCAGGAGGAAAAAATGAAAAAGTTCGGCAAATTGGTAGTTTTATTGGTGCTGGTCGCCATCTTGAGCACTGCATGTGGTGCTGCTGAACCGGCAGCCCCAGCAGCATCAACAGGTCCTTTTAAGGTTGCAGTGGTAACCCCAAGTGCAATCAACGACCTGGCATTCAGCCAGAGTATGTACGATGCTTTGCTAGCCATTCAAGCAGAAATGGGTGCTGAGAATTTTGAATTTGTAGTTTCTGATAGTATGTTTGTGGTGGATGATGCTTCATCGGCTATCCGCGATTATGCTTCTCAGGATTACAACCTGATCGTCGCCCATGGCTCTCAATATGGTGCCGCTTTACAGGAAATTGCCCCTGATTTTCCAGGAGTTAGCTTCGCATGGGGTACAGCTGGAGATACTTTCAATCTTCCCAATGTGTTTGCCTATGAAGCATTCTCTCAGGAAGGTGGTTATGTCAGTGGTGTGTTAGCTGCAGCCCTCAACAAGAGTGGTGTCATCGGTGTTGTTGGCCCAGTTGAAGTAGGCGATGCAAAATTGTATGTCGATGGCTTTGTAGCTGGCGTTAATGCGACCAATGCTGATATTACCGTGAACGTGAACTATACCGGTTCTTTCAGTGATGTTGCCCTGGCTTCAGAAGCAGCTCAGACTCATATTGGCGCTGGCGCAGACGTGATGACCGGTTCAGCGCAAATGGTTGTAGGCGCGGTTGGTGTTGCCAAGGAAAAAGGTGTTCTCTGGTTCGGTACTCAGGCAGATCAGGCTTCATTAGCACCGGATATCGTTGTCGCCTGCCAGATCTATGATTGGGCAGTGGTCTTACGCGATATCGTCAGCCTCGTGAATGAAGGCACCCTTGGTGGAAAAGCGTACGCATTATCACTGGAAAATGAAGGCCTAAAAATGGTCTACAATCCAGGTTTTGACTTGCCAGCTGATGTGAAGGCTCTTGGTGATGCAGCTGCCAAAGGTATTGTTGATGGTACCGTGACCATTGGTGTTGGTGGAAAATAATCTTTCTTTAACTCATAACATTGTCAGGGTGGGCTTCTCCACCTTGACAACCCTTACTTTTTCAGGCAGGTGACGATGACCCAAAAGCAAATTCTTCCCTCTGGAAATCCGCGCATTGATCGGCTCGAAATGCAGGGAATTGTGAAAAGATTCCCCGGGGTTCTGGCAAATGATCATGTTAATTTTGATGTGAATGCATTTGAAGTGCACGCACTTCTTGGAGAGAACGGCGCTGGGAAAAGCACCTTGATGAAGCAGTTATACGGCCTCTATCATCCGGATCAGGGTCAGATCATTTTTGATGGTGAACCGCGACTGATTCACTCACCCAGGGATGCGATTAATCTTGGGATTGGAATGATTCATCAGCACTTCATGCTGGTGGATTCTTTGACCGTTGCAGAGAATGTAGCTTTAGGTCTACCATCTACACGTGGGATAATGACGGATTTGGATCGTGTAACCAAAAGAATTTGTGAGTTGGCCGAGGTATATGGCCTGGATGTCGAACCGGATGCTTATATCTGGCAGCTATCCGTTGGACAACAACAAAAAGTTGAGATTATCAAAGCATTATATCGCGGTGCAGCTTTATTGATCCTGGATGAACCTACCGCAGTCCTAACCCCTCAGGAGGTCGACGATTTCTTTGTCACTTTAACGAAGATGGCAAATGATGGACATGCACTTATTTTTATTTCTCATAAATTGCACGAGGTGATGGCATTTACGCATCGGGTTACGGTTCTACGAGATGGTAAAAATGTTGGGACTGTCAACACAGTCGACACCAACAAAAACTTACTGGCTGAGATGATGGTTGGCCGTCCTTTGAATTTCATTCGCAATTATAAAACAATCAAATGTGGCAACCCCCGCCTTAAGGTTGAAAATCTTTCTGCACTCAGTGACCGTGGCGTACCAGCCCTGAAAAATGTCAGTTTCGAAGTGTGTGCAGGAGAAGTTCTTGGATTGGCTGGTGTTTCTGGAAATGGTCAACCAGAATTAGCCCAGGTGATTGCCGGACTACGACCTTCTACCTCCGGGAAGATCATGATCGATGATGAAAATCTGACCGGTTCAACCCCGATGCAGGTGATTGACAAAGGTGTGGCCTACATTCCGGAGAAACGGAATGTTGAAGGACTGATCAAAGAATTCAGTGTATCCGAGAACCTGATCATGCGTGATCTGGATCAGGAAATTTATTCCAGGAATGCATTCCTGAATATGGGTAACATCGCAAAGCGCTCAGCGGATTTGGTGAAGACATTTAATGTCAAGACCCCATCGATTGATACACCCATCAAATCTTTATCAGGTGGCAACGCCCAGAAAGTGATTCTGGCACGCGAAATCTCCCGGCAACCGAAAGTATTAATTGCAGCCCAACCCACCCGGGGAGTTGATATTGGAGCAACTGAGTACATTCACGAACGTATCATTGAACAACGAGAAACCGGCACAGCCACGCTCCTGATCTCCGAGGATCTCGATGAAATCTTTGCCCTCTCCGATCGCATTGCGGTCATTTTTCATGGAGAAATAATGGGTGTGGTCGATCGCAAGGATGCGACCTTGCAATCCATTGGTTTGATGATGGCAGGAGAACAACCGCCAGAAACAAAAACAGCAGAGTAATAATTATTACCTTCCCTAGAAAATAAAAAAGTGGTCAATCACTACACAGGATTGACCACTTTATGATTATTTCACTACAATGGATTGGACAAGCGCATCCAACTTTGAAAGGTCGGGATTGAAACTGGCATCCGGTTGCTGCCCCAGCCAGGCCAAAGTTTCAGCCAGATAAGTGGGGAATTTTTCCAGATCGGATTGCTGCTGAGCGGTTACCTGGTTGGTATCCGGTAAATCTGCATGGTTTACAGGGAAGACAGCCGCTACATAATACTTACCATCGCTGGACAAACCCTGGTAAGTGTAGATCAACTCCATATTGATAATGGGTAGAGGTGCCTGATCGAATTGGGTCAGAAAACGCACACCACTTCCATTTTGAAAATCCAGATATTTCACCTGGGAATGCATCACCTGGGCAGCGTTGAACATCGGTAAAAATGGAAGGTAATCATTGATCTGGTGATCCTCCAGCAACGATTTCAAATCGGAGGCGATGGTAGCTGCACCTGTATTGAACACACCCAAATCTGCGACGGGGTAAACAAAAATCTGCGCTTTCATTAAATGGTCGGAAATGGGATAACCTTTCAATGTGAGCACTTGATGGTCAGGAAGAATTTCCCAATAGGGTCTTTCAGCATCAGGAGAAACTGCTGGAATGGTTTCAATAGAGATGCTCTCCGAAACTTTGGAATATTCCACGTAAATTTCTGTGATTGACTCAACGAGCGTTTGACCGTCATCCGGTGCTTCCTGTACCACCTCAGAGACGGGTGGTTGATCCTGCAACGACGCAATATCGTCCCCTGAAGATTGACAACCAGTGAACATGAGAACAGTTGTCAGGAGGATATAGGGTAGTAATAACGGAAAATTGAAATTTTTATGATTTGATTACATTTTAGCTCCTTCATAAATTGGTAATTCCAATCGGGAAGACGGAAATACTTGTGGATTGGTTCCATGCAGTGGAAGAAATTGTGAATTACTGGCCAGTTGGCCAGAGTATATAAAAAATAAAAATATCGAATCAGATGGCGATAATTCGATATTATTTTCATGAACCCGAAAAAGTTGATTTATTCCCTTACTCTGTGACGAGTTGTTCCCACTCCTGCATGAGCTCTTCCATGATGGCTTCGGTGTGTGCCAACTGATTGCTCAGTTGGTGCATTTTCTCGAATTCTCCGGATTTTCCAATTTTTTGTAACTCGCGGGAGAGCAGTTGAATTTCTTTCTCCTTTTCGCGGATTCGACCTTCCAGTTTTTCCAGATCCAGGGTGCGTTGACGGGTCTCACGGCTGTTGTCACGTGCCATAGGAGCTTGAGTTAGCAGGATCTTCCGGTTGCCATTCTGACCACCATTGCGTAGAGTGGTCTGACGCAGAATATATTCACGATAGTTTCCATTAAACGTGATTAATTGTTTATCCTTGATCTCCCAGACACGCGTGGCCAGGCGGTTGATCAGATAGCGGTCATGTGAGACCAGCAGGATGGTTCCGCTGTAATTTTCCAGTACTTCCTGTAAAGCTTCTCGAGCCGGGATATCAAGGTGGTTGGTGGGTTCATCCAGTACCAGGAAATTGGCACCTTCCAGGGCTAACAAAGCCATCACCAATCGGGCACGTTCTCCACCACTCAATCCATCGATCGGTTTGAAGACATCTTCCCCCCGGAATAAATAAGCTGCCAGATGTCGGCGCGCACTTTCTGCTTCCATATCCTTGTGACGTTGGAACTCTTCCAAAACCGTATGGGTACCTTTTAGTTGTTCCTGTGCCTGCGCAAAATAACCGACCTGTAAACCAGCACCGGGCTGCACTTCACCGCGTAACGGTTCCAATTCACCTAATAGAACTTTCAGGAAAGTCGTTTTTCCACTGCCATTGGGTCCCATCAACACCGCACAATCTCCGCGTTTGAGTTCCACGTCCCGCGCAGTAAACAGACTGTTACCCGGGTACCCGATTTCTGCTTCCTCCACCCGCAGCACATAATTGCCACTGTTGTTAAAATGCCGGAATTGTGGGCGAATTTTGGGCGGTCGGTTGGTGGGGATACTGATGGCGTTTACTCCGCGGATCGCTTCGATTACCTCCAGCGGTCGATCAGCCCGGATCCCATATTCGCTCCATTTTTTGCCGCTGCGCAGAGACATCAGGCCATATTGCTCGATAATCGCCAGATCACGAGAGACACGTTTGAGCAATCCCAATGCACGGGCATGGGTACTGGCACGCACCCAGTTGCGTTGGATGAAATCAACATCCTTCAATAGTCGTGCTTTTTCTTCCTTGAAAACACGTTCCTGATATTCCCAACGTTCCTGACGTTGCAACAGATGACTGCTATACGTGCCTGAATAGGTCTCGATACCCGCCGGAGACATCTCCCAGATCGTGTTGACCACGTTATCCAGGAAGTAGCGGTCGTGACTGACGATCAGAACAGCGCCTGGCCAATTGATGAGTGTGTTCTCCAGCCACTCGACTGCATCCAGATCGAGATGGTTGGTAGGCTCGTCCAGCATCAACAGATCTGGTTTTTCGAGCAACAGCCGCGCCAATAATGCC
>JAHYJK010000067.1 GCA_019429225.1 Anaerolineaceae bacterium | reverse complement strand
CCATCGTACCCATTACTCCTAAAGCTTTTCCACGCTCAGCTGAGGGGAATGCTTCTGTGACGATCGCCGTACCGATTGCCATCATCAGTACAGCTCCAATTGCTTGAAGTACCCGGAAACCAATTAACCAGTAGACTGATGAAGCTAATCCACAAAGTCCGGAACCCAGCGTGAACAGGATAATCCCCGCCAGATACAATTTCTTTTTACCGACCATATCTGAAAGACGACCAACAGAAAGTAGAAGTGTGGAAATTGTAAGCATATAAGCCAATACTACCCACTCCACCAGATTTAAAGGTTGTTGTAAATCATTGACTAAAGTATTGAGACCAATATTAACAATGCTGCCATCGATCGTAGCGAGAAATACCCCCATTGCTACCGATACCAGCACCAGCCATTTGTTTAGAGGTTTTTTGGGTAAACTTTCAGTCATATCAAGAAGCTCAACAGCAAAAAATGATTATATCACGCAGGTGATTCGTGAATAAGATAAAGTCCAATGGTGGATTTTTGTTTGAAATTGGGGATGAAAGAGTCAAATTACAGACTGGTGATTCTGTGCTTGCACCTCGCCAGGTGCCACATGTATGGGCTCACACAGGCAACAATCCTGGCAGAATTTTGATAGCCTTTTTGCCTGCCGGAAAAATGGAAGCTTTCTTTCGAGAGGTTACAAAAGTAAATGCCATGTCCCCGCTAGATCCTGAATTATGGCAACTACACGGTATGGAATTATTGGGACCCCCTTTATTAGAAAACTGAAAACTTTAATCAAATGCTCCCGACATTTAAATCAATGGAAAAAGGAATAAAAATGAGTAACAACCTAACCGATGGATATTTGGCTACGCCTAAAGAAAGTAATGGGGAAAAAGTCCTGGTTCTACATGCCTGGTGGGGGCTAAATCAAACCATCCGTACCTATTGTGACAAGTTGGCGCAAGAAGGCTTCACAGTCTATGCACCGGATTTATACCACGGAAAACTAACCGAAGAAATTGTGACCGCAGAAATTTACAGCAATGAATTGAGCCTGGATCAAGCCAGAATTGATCTTGAGCATGCCATTAATCTCCTGGATGATCATGTCCCACATTCCAATGAAGGTATCTCTGTCATTGGATTTTCATTAGGTGCCTTCCTGGCATTGGATCTCTCTAATAACCGTCCAGAAAAAATCAGCAAAGTCGTGGTTTATTACGGTACCGGTCCGGATGACTACACCCATGCTAAAGCATCCTATCTTGGGCATTTTGCGGAATTTGATATGTTTGAACCACAGGCTAATGTCGATGAACTTGAAACCGCACTGAAGAAATCAAACAGACCTTACGCCTTTTACTAATATCCGGATACTGGACATTGGTTCTGTGAACCAGATCGCATGGATGCGTATAAAGCAGATGCAACCAGCCTGGCATGGGAGAGAACCCTGGAATTCTTACAACAACCTTCGTCCCAGAAACTTCGTTAAGAATAGTAGATTTTTTTAGTATCAAATTTAGCGAGGACGACGTCTGCGGTTTCTCGATTGGGAGGATGAATTGCTCCCTTTTCGCTCCGACTCATTCGCAGAGCGAGGTCTTTGCGGGCGAGAAACCCGTTGGCGGTCTGGCTGATCTTCGGATAATGGAGGTATGACGGGAGAATAAAAGGTATCCTGATAAAAATCGTCCAGCAACATAGCCAGCAAACCAGTCTCATCTTCGGTTTCACTCAGGCTGCGGGCAAGCGGCAGGAAGCGCTGCATACGTTCCGTCCTCAATTTATCTCTGGAACGTAATTTCGCTTCCAGCAGTGCGATGATGCGTTCCGAGACCACTTTTTCCACGAGTTCGTCATCGGGTAAATCCCGTTCTTTGATATTCAAGGAAAACCGTTTGCCAATGAGGCGGAGTTCAGCTTGTTCCGTGATATTAACCAATGTGATAGCCGTACCACTACTGCCAGCCCGGCCCGTGCGACCAGAACGATGGATATACGCTTCAGCATCCTCGGGCGGCTCATATTGAATGACATGCGAAAGTTCGGGTAGGTCGATCCCCCGGGCAGCCACATCTGTCGCCACCAAAAAACGCAGGGTACCATTGCGAACGCGAGCCAGCACCTTCTCGCGAGCGGATTGCGACAGATCAGAGGTCAGAAAATCAGCATCATAGCCAAAACGTTGCAATACCGTGGTCACATATTCGACATGCACCTTGGTGTTACAGAAGATGATGGCTGAAAGAGGATTTTCAACCTCGAGAATCCGTACCAGACTGCGATCTTTATCCATCCCGGGGACTTTATAGTAGACATGTTCGGTCTCGGTGACATGGATGTGTTCGCTACTGAGGTTGATGAAGCCTGGCTCCCGCAGAAATTCACTGGTAACACGCATCACCTGAGGTGGGAATGTAGCCGAGAACATATAAGTACTGATCGGATGATCCGGTAAATATGTTTTTACACGGCGCATATCGGGGTAAAAACCCATGGAGAGCATATGATCGGCTTCATCCAGGATCAGAAATTTCAAATCTTTGAGTGAAAGTGACCGGCGGAGCAAGTGATCGAGTAAGCGGCCAGGTGTACCGATGATAATATGTGCACCTTCCTTGAAGGCATCCAGTTGCGCGCGATAGCCAACACCTCCATAAACGGCAATGGAGCGCACACCAATGCCGCGTCCAAACAGTTCGGCCTCTGTGGCAACCTGTAAAGCTAATTCACGCGTTGGCACCATCACCAACACCTGCGCCGAATTCTGAAGCGGGTTGATCATTTCCAGCATCGGGAGCAAGTAAGCACCCGTTTTCCCACTGCCGGTGTGAGATTGAATCATCATATCGCGCCGTGAAAAAATGTAAGGAATCGCTTTTGCCTGAACGGGTAATAGCTCCTCCCATCCAGCCAGAGCCACTCCCTGGCGCATTTTTTCGGGTAAATCTGCCAGTCTGGCTTCCGGCAATATATCTTGTCTTTTTTTATCATCTGGTTGTTGAGTAGCGTTTTCGCTTGTTTGAGGATTAATTTCTTCCATAATATTCTTTTCTTTCTACATATTTTAGTATTTCCAACATTCCTCTTTGATTGTAACTTGTAAGTCTGCTTCGTGGTAGACATGAATGAGATTGAGATGAATTTCCAGGATTCTTGGTTATCGATTGTAGATTATATAAATATTTGACATAACGGATCAAATTTCTATTATATAAAGAGAATCTGCTATCAAGTTTAAATACAACAACAAAAGTTTTGATTGTATAAAACTTTAAACCCATCAGGGGAAAAACCAGTGATAGATGGGATTCATTTTGAAGTATGGGAAGAAAATAAATAGGAGTTTGTGAATGAAATTAAATGTTCTAGTTTTAGGTGCTGGTTTTGGTGGGCTTGAGCTCAGTTCCTTGTTGTCAGAAGCATTAGAAAATAATCTGGATCTCACTTTGATTGATAAAAATGATTCCTTTTTCTTTGGATTCTCCAAGCTTGATGTGATGTTCGGCAAAAAGACCCCGGATGCTGTGCGATTATATTACAAGGATATTGTTAAACCTGGCGTACGATTTCATCAAGAAGAAATATTGGAAATTGATCCTGAGACTCGGCGTGTGATAACAAATAAAGGCAACTACCACCCTGATATCCTTGTGATTGCCCTGGGAGCAGATTATGATCAAGCTGCCACTCCAGGATTAATGGAAGGCGGCAACGAATTTTATTCTTTTCAGGGCGCTGAACGAGTACGAGCCATTATTCCTACATTCACAAAAGGCCATGCAATTATTGGAGTGACCTCCACACCCTTCAAATGTCCACCAGCACCCAGTGAGACTGCGTTATTATTGGATGAATACCTCATGACCCATGGTTTACGGGATGCTTGTGAAATAAGCCTGGTGATGCCCTTCAATATTCCAATTCCCCCATCCCCAGAAACTTCAAAAGCATTACTAGCAACCTTCAATGAACGCGGGATTACATTCATCCCCAATCGACTCGTGATTTCTCTTGATCCTGGCCGTAAAGTAGCCATTCTGGATGATAAAACAGAATTGCCTTATGATCTTTTTCTAGGTATCCCCAAGCATCGTGTGCCAACTGTCGTCGAAGCATCTGGTATGACGGATGATGGTTGGATCCCTGTTGAATATAAAACCCTGGAAACATTTTATCCAAATGTATATGCCATCGGTGATGTAACCAGTGTTGGGACTGCAAAGGCAGGAATTTTTTCTGAAGGGGCAGCGCGAACGGTGGCTGCAAAAATAATCGCAGATTTTCGAGGTGGGGAACATCCCCCTGCTTATGATGGGGCTGGCACCTGTTATATTGAATTTGGCAGAAAGATGGTTGGCCGAGTTGATGTAGATTTTCTTTCAGATGTTACTCCTACCGGTCAATTCTTCGAACCTTCTGATGTTCTGGTCAGTGAAAAACAAAACTTTGGGACATCGCGTAAGGAAAAATGGTTTGGATTAAAGGACTGAGATCACCACTTTCCCCTGGGCATGACCCTGCTGAAGATATTTAATCGCATCGGAGGTTTCATTCAGTGGATATGCTCGGTCGATGACAGGATTAAGATTGCCTTCTGCAGCCAATGTAATAATGAATTCCAAATCTCTTACCTGATAAATCAGCGAGCACTGCATTACCTACGCGCAATGATTTGACCTGGCTACCAATGGTTTCCACTACGCCAGCCACATCGGAGCCAAAGATTCCATTTTTTGGGATTATCCCAAGTTCATTGAGCGATAATCAGCTGCGTTCACTGAGACAGCGTGTATTTTTACCAACACCTCATTTTCATCAGGAACCGGTTTTTCTACTTCCTGCAAAACAAGTTTGTCCGGAATACCCTTTTTATTAAACACAATTGCTTTCATTATTTTTTACCTTCTTCAACTTTTACTTCACAGGTGAATACCTCACCGATGGGTACCCCGAAAACATCCGCAATCCTGAAAGCTAATTCCAGGGATGGTGAATATTTTCCTGCTTCGACTGCGAGGATCGTCTGTCTTGATACTCCAGCTTTTTCTGCCAGGTCCTGCTGGGTCATCTCATTCGCAAAGAATCGCAAAGTACGAATATTATTTGAAATAATATACTTTTTAGGCATGGCTCAATCCCCTTCTGTAATAGAATATCTTCACAAATCCTTCGAGAATGGAGCCAACACTGAAGGAAATGAATAAGATGTTCAACATCACCACTGCTGAAAAATTGAAAATCAAAGCAACAAGTCCAGCAATGAAACCGAACCCGGCAACGCTGAAGCCAAAGCGCAATGATTTTAACTCAATCAATTTATCCATTTCATCTTCAATCATATCTACTTTGATTGCTTTTTCTATTTCCTTGTCATCATAGTTACCATCTTTTACAGCCTGCGAAACTGCAATTGAAACAGAAAGCATTATATGAAAAATAATCAGGATAATAATGAATGCCACAATTCCAATACCAATAAATTTTAATATAGTGGATGCCCAAAATTTCAGATCATCTGGCGCTACCAAACCTGACTGATATTTACCAAATGCATAGATGCAATAGGCTGCTAAAATAATTGATCCTGTTATGATGCTAACGATTGATCTCTTTTCTTGATATGACATTTTTTACTCCTTATATGTTTAATTTTGTAGACATAATGTATCATTAATTAAACATAATGTCAAATATTTTTTACTTTTTGTATATTTAACCTTACCAATCATTTTTCCAGAAGTCGTAAAGATAAGGAATTGGTATAATAAATATGAACTCATCTCTTCTAATATTTCCATATTGGGGAATGAATTCCGTTATTGATTGAAAATATTCTTAGGAGGTTCATATGTCCGACATTCCTTGCAGACAACGAACATTTCCATCGAAAATCAACATCACAACCTATTACCCTCATCTTTTAAGATGGTTAAAACATCTCATTGAAAGAATTGGAACCCAGAATGCACTTTTAGTTTGGGAAATTGCCTTTCAAAATTATGATGACATGTTGATAACGAACATTCTCTCTTCTGGGTGGAAACAAGTGGAAAGTAATTCCAGCAAATCGGAAGATATTATTCTTAAAATTATTCATGAATTTTTCGACCAGAAATTACCTGACCTAACTTGGAATGAAATACGCGACATCATCGATAATACACCTCCAATTTACCAAATCAAACATTTATTATCCGACACTACCTGGGAAAAAGAAATCAGCGCTTACGATGCCTTATTATTATTATTCGATGGGCAAGCCTGTCTGGCTGAAGCCACGATTGATAAATTTGGAAAACAGGGAGAATTAATTGTTTATGACCTAATGAGGGAAAGCCGACTAGCTGCTGGGCAAGGCCAAACTGGTAGCATAGAAGAATTTATTGAAGGATTTACCTCCCCACCTTTAGGAAGAAACCTGTATTCTGCTGCGTCGAAATTTGATGTGGTCCACAAGACCGATACTGAAGCGATTGTATACATGAAAGAATGTGAATGGGCTAGATATTTCCGGGATTACCATCCTGATGTAGGATATATGATAGCTTGCAGCACTGATGAAGTTGCTTTTAGAGCATTCAACAGTAACCTCAGAATGCAGCGTACAGAAACATTAATGGAAGGTGCAGATAAATGTGATTTCAGGGTTTACTCCTCACAGGATAACAATCTCTAAAACACCTTAAATGCGGATCAGTCAGACCAAATTTTCACAGTTTTTTACCATTTCAAAATCAACATACTTGCTGCCTTCCATTGCAGCCCCTGTTTATTGATCTGATGATTTTGCGCTCTTCAGGCACCAACAATTAACATAGAAAATAATTTGACATTCATTTTTAGCTTTAAAACAATCGAAATGTTTCAAAATTTTATTAGTTTGATAGTATTTTTATGGGAAATAGATAGCTCCAATGATTTAGGTTATTAGTAACTGGAATTTCGTTTTATTGGCATCAAGGGATTTAAATTTAAAAAACGCTTTTTGAAAATTTTGCTGATTGATTTCAAATTGATCAATTGTATAATCATTAATAGATTATCTTTCAGGAAAACCTGGGAGAAAATATGAATATTTTACGGCGGTCTTTAGGCGTTTTTGTCATGGTTGCAGGAATTATCGGCTTGTTACTCAGTCTCACCGGACTCATTGGTGTAGGTATTGCCAGATCTGTTTTAACCACCACCATCAATTCCACCATCGATACTTTGATTAGTAGTATTGATACCAGTCAACGAACCCTGGACATCAGTTACGATGCCTTAGAAGCAACCACCGACAGTATCAACACTTTATCTGCCATGTTAGATTCAACAGCTGTAACCATTGAGGATACTCAACCTGTAATAGATCAAGTTTCCAACCTGATGGCAAAAGAACTTCCTGACACAATTGCTACTGCAACCAAATCCCTGGATGCTGCCGAACAAGCTGCACAATCATTGGAAAGTGCAATCAAATCATTTGAGACTTTTCAAATGCTACTAGGATCAAATCCATTATCCAGCGGTTTAATTCCGGCACCTTCTGAGCCATACAACCCAGAAACGTCGTTAGCAAATTCTCTCAGCGGTCTTTCAGATAGCATGCAAGATTTGCCAGATGAGTTTAAAGAAATGGCTGTAAGCCTGGAAAAAACGGACGAAAATCTTGTTCTGGTCACTGATAATATGGAACTTATGTCTCAAAATGTGTTATTAATTTCCGATAGTCTTGGACAATACCAAACTATGATTGAGGAATCAAAGACATCTACAGAAGCTCTGGAAGGGTTGCTCACCAATTTCAATAATAACCTGCCCAGGATCATGAACATTACAACAGTCCTTCTGGTCTTGTTCTTTCTATGGTTATTAGCTGCTCAGGTAGTTATCATCAGTCAGGGGTATGAACTTTTTCATGGTACTGCTGCCAATATGGCAAGCGAATCAGTCGTTAATGAAACTGAAAATAACAAAATATCCCCTACAAAAAATGAACAAAAAAACGAAAATTTAGCGATAATGACGATGACGGAGGAAATTATGAAATTCACATTAGATACAAAATTAGGTACTTTATTGGATTGCATCATCCAGAAGGTAAATTAATCATTGAAAAACTTATTCCCGATATAGCAAGCAATCCTATGGTAGGCATGGTCAAGGATTTATCATTGAACGTTATTTTAGGAACTCCCCAAGCTGCTCAATTTGGAATCACGAAAGAAAAGCTTGAATCAGTTCTCGAGGAAATTAACAAGCAGATTGAAAAGGAAATTTTTCGGTTCATTAAGAAAATTGTTCAAAAATATAGTAATTTGATAGTATTTTTTAGGGACTTAGATAGCTCCAATGATTTAGTATGTTAGTAATTGGAAATTCGCATGATTGATTGGAGGTAACTTTTCTCCAATTAAGCTTGATTTCCATTTCAATAATGCATCCTCCTTACTTTTTTCCGCCGTCGGCGTAAATATAGCTGGCTGGATCTTATTTAATGAGATGTGTTATCAAATCAAATTGGAGTTAAAAGATGACGAAAAAAATATTTGTATCCTTTTTCCTACTGCTGTCCATCATACTGGGAATGACATTCATAAATCCATCGATTCATGTTATAGCCCAAACCAATCGCTTAGATGAAAACACCCAGGTTGTGACACCAACACCAGTTGGTCAAATCGATGTGCCAGCCTTTAAATTACAGCTTTATTCGCCAGGCATCAACCCCCTAATGAATACAACCGATGAGTTCAACCGCATCTCAGGTTTCTTACCTGGAATCTGGCATGGTGCCATCTCACCCATTACGCTGGTATTGTCTATTATCAATTCAGATATTCAAATGTACGCAGTACACAATGATGGCGTACCCTACAATCTTGGATTTTTGATTGGCGTGGCCATTGTATTTTTTGTTCTGGGTATTTTTTCTGGAACCAGGCGAAGACGTCGCTTATAACCAAGGAGAAATAAATGTTACCAATTGGTGATGATAATAGTTCTCGTAGAATAGTACCACTGGTCACTTACGCTTTGCTTGTTGTAAACATTTTGTTTTACTTTGTAGAACTAAGTGGTGGTGATGCATTTGTGATGAAATGGGCTTTCGTTCCCAGCCGCTTCCTTGCCAACCCTATCGGTGATTCTTTAACGCTCTTCACATCCATGTTCATGCATGGTGGTTGGCTACACCTGGGAAGTAACATGCTCTATTTATGGATCTTCGGTGACAATGTGGAAGATCGGTTTGGACACATCAAGTTCATTATCTTTTACTTGCTAAGCGGCCTTGCAGCAACATTTGCACAGTTGGCTTTCAGTGTTGGATCAGATATTCCAAATTTAGGAGCATCGGGAGCCATTGCAGGTGTACTTGGTGCTTATATTCTTTTATTCCCTAAGGGGAGTGTAAGAGTTTTACAAGGTCAGCGTGTAATAAACGTTTCAGCGCTAATCGTCATTGGGCTCTGGATCGTTCTTCAGCTTTTCAGTGGGTTTGGCTCAATATCCAGTATTGGAGAAACGGGAGGCGTTGCATATATGGCTCACATCGGTGGTTTTATTGCCGGATTTGTGATGACTTTTTTGTTTCGAGGAAGACTTAACTCTCAAAGAGGTTGATTCACTCATGATGCAAAAAAAGACTTGCCTCATATATTCGGGGCAAGCCTTTTTTGTTTAATTCTTTATTTATTCGTGTACTTATGTTAATCAATCAGTCGATGGAAAAATGACCGGTAGTGTTGTAGTGTCAACCGAAGATCTTCCGTTGAAACTTCATCTCCCCGATTCCATTGGGTCTCTAATGTATCCAACTCCTTATCAAACATAATCGTAATTTGCTTGATCATATCAGATATTAGTTCATCAGCTTTCTGGACTGCAACACGAGGTTCATCGACAAATTTTCCTTGAATTTCCATCCAAAGGTTTTTAAATTTTTCTGATTCCTCCCGGTCAAAAAATGAGGTTGCTGATTCCATAGAAGGCACATCTGGAACATTATGTATTACTTCCTCACTTATTGTGGTTGATCCATTCTCTTTAGTTTTGTTTTCGATGGTATCTTCCAGTTGTCCAAATTGATCATCCGTATAATCACTCGGAATCACTGGAGATGACATATCTTGTTGGGAATTCTCATTATTTAAAAGAACAGGCTTTTCCTGTTGGTTGAATTCTTCCTCAGAATTTTCGCCATCATCTATCGGTTTATCGTCGTCATAAAATCGTTCTTCACTCATCTTAATTTCTCCTCTTCCTTAATCGTTGCTTCTGATTTGAGAAGTTCATCAAATAGAGATCGGTAATGGATCATTGCAGTCCGTAATTCTTCAGTATCTGCTGTCTTATCAATATTTTTTATCGATATTGCTCGTGCAGCACGGTAATTACTTACAACTTTAGGATATTTAACCGAAATGTCAGCTGCTCGTTGGTCAAAATCAGACACTGGATAGTTACGAAGTTGCATAACTTCCATGATCATGTGATCAGCATCGACAATTGCCTCTCCGGGTTGATCAACAAATTTGGATTGAACAGCAGCCCAATCTGCCAGATATCGCTCTCGTTCCACGACTGAAAGTGGGCGGATTTTCAACGATTCAACATGTTTCTGCCGATCCTCCAGCTCTTTTTGTGCTTTCTTTTCGTCACCTATTTGATCAACAGTGTGATCGTATTCGGTTCCAAATTTATTTTGAAGTTGTTCTGTCTTTTTGCGACGAGAAAAAATCAAACCTAATATGATCCCTATAACGACCACCACAACAATAACAATGACTATTGTAGAAGTATCCATAAAACATCTCCTTATATTCCTATCAAATTTTTCGAAGAATACCAATCAATCCCTTAAGTAATAAATACACAGAGAGAATAACCAGGTATTTTCCATTGATAACTAAAGAGTACCAAATTTAAGCTATATTTATCCCCAATAAAACCTAAATAATTCCTAGCATTGATTATAGAAAAAGATTTATGAGCCAGTTACTTCTCTCTAAAAGAACATACAACTGACTTTTTGGACCATCAAATTTTCTTAATACTTCTTAATTTTGCAAATCACATGCGAGTAATCAATTATGAAAACCTATTATTAAATTTATGAAGGGAAATTATTATATCAATTATTGAAAAAATGAATACAATTGTATTAACAGTACGATGATTTTCAAGTAGCCAATTCGAAGTGGCGAAAAAAATCGCTTTTTTATCCAATGGAGGATAACATGAGACTTAGCAGACCAAAAATTACGACCTGGTGGATCGCTGTCATACTTGGCGTTCTGGGCATTCTTTCCCAATTCGTTTCCATTCCAGTACTATCCGACTGGTCATTCTGGTTAGTGGCCGCAGGATTTGTCCTGTTGGCACTGGCAACCTATCTTAAGGACCTTTAATTTTTTCTTATCGTTAATAATTTACATAAAGCTCTTTGGTATCCTTTCAATAATTAGCGGTCAGGGTGTTTTTGGCGAGCATCCGCTCGCCAAAAACACCCGATTACCCCGTTTTATTGAGATGATACGCTCTTTGGATAAAAAAATACATAATTCTTGAAAAAAGCATGATTCAAGAAGAATGTAATTTGTTGATTAAATTCATAGGTACTAGGCTGATTCCAATTAAAAATAGGTTTTTTTATCTGAGTTTAGTTGGTAGTTTAGAGATGTATAATCTACTTGATTTCCTTTTTTCAATCAACGATGGGAGTGATGATGAAATTCTTGCGAAGAATTCTGGGTGTGTTTGTAATGATCGCAGGTGTTATTGGTTTAATCCTCAGCCTCGCGGGATTAGCAGGATTGTGGGTTGCTAAACCAGTTTTAACCACCACGATCAATTCCACAATTGATACCCTGATCAGTAGTGTTGATACCAGTCAAAAAACATTGGATATTACCCATGATGCACTGGGCGCAACGATCAACAGCATCGATGCCCTGGCGACTATGTTAGATTCGACGGCGATAACCGTGGAGGACACACTTCCAGCCATCGAAAAAATGAAGACTGTGATGGCAGAAAAATTACCTGACACCATCAATACCGCCACGGATTCTCTTACTGCTGCTGAAAGCGCCGCAGCATCTTTGGAAAGTGCCATCAAATCATTTGAAGTTTTACAGGCTGTATTGGGGTCATCTCCATTTCTAAGCGCAATTGTCCCTCCCCCAGCAGATCCTTATGATCCCGAAAAATCATTAGCCGATTCGCTCAAAGAGCTGTCAGTCAGTATCGAAGACATGCCGGACACATTCATTGAAATGTCAGTTGATTTAGACAAGGCTGATGATAACCTTGCACTTGTTAAAGAAAGTTTGACATCAATGTCGGACAATGTCTCCCTCATTTCGCAAAGCCTGGCTCAATACCAGAGTATGGTCAGCCAGTCTAAAACATCCACTGATAACCTGAGTTCAATGCTATCCACGTTCAAAAGCAGGATGGGAAACATTTTGAACATTGTCACAATCGTTCTGGTTTTATTCCTTCTCTGGTTACTTGCCACCCAGGTGGTAATATTCAGCCAGGGTTATGAACTGTATCAAGGTACTGCCAGCAACATGGCAGCCAGTCAACCTGAAATCATTGAATCTGAACAACAAAAAACTGAGGAAAAAATGATAGAGCAAGATTCCCAAAAGGATAAATCGGAAAACCAAGCATAAATTATAAGAGGATCGTATGCAATTCACACTTGAAACACAATTTGGAACTTTATTGGATCACCCACAAGCGAAAGCTATTATCGAAAAGTATTTACCTGGTGTATCCACCAACCCCATGATCGGCCTGGTAAAGGGCATGACCCTAAAAGCATTGTTGGCCACCCCACAAGCTGCACAATTTGGCATTACGAAGGAAAAGGTCGAAGCAGTATTGGCTGAGATTAATAAAGTTGTAAAATAGTTCTTAGAAATTTCTTCTCAGAAAAAAAGATTGATCGACCTACAGTAAAGTCGCTGCAGATCTGATCATTATGTGGAAACAGAAATTATGCGAGCTGGGTGCAAGCGTAATCATAACTTGGGAGATTGAATTTTAAATCAATTAAGGTTGATCGAATAAATTTTGATTCTCCCCTTCAACTAATTTAATCAAAGTAAACCATCAATCCAGAAGAGTTATTATGAGTATTAGATTTGATATGATCGGTATCTTTGTGGATGACCTTAACAAAATGGTCGATTTCTATAAGAAAACGATTGGTCTGGAAATTGATTGGAATGGAGAGGGTCCATACGCTGAATTTAAACATGAAGGCATCCGTTTTTCCATGTTCTCCCGTAAGGAGTTACCTGAACTACTCGGCACCACACCTGAATTCCCCAGGAAATTAAATGGCACCTTTGAACTGACCATTAATGTCGGTGAGCCAAAAAATGTGGATACAAAATACTATGAGATCATTTCCAAAGGCGGTAAGGAAATCTACCCACCCAGAAATGAAACCTGGAACGTGCGCTCTGCAATGTTAGCAGATCCGGAAGGTAATATTATTGAGATTGCTTCAGATTTTTGGAATTAAATTGGATGATTTTTAAGAAGATGATAATATTTGCAGCATGACAGAAACTACAAGCGGATCAAATTGTGTACCACTACAACGTATCAATTCTTTCTTAGCATCAGCTATTGAAATCGGTTTTCGATAGACACGCCTGATCGTCATGGTAGAAAATGCGTCTGCCACAGAAATGATTCGGGCACCCAGTGGAATGTTATCACCGCCCAATCCATCAGGATATCCAGCACCATCATATCGTTCGTGATGGTTTCGAACGATTGGACGAATTGCATCCAGGCTTTTTGCGGGTTCCATTAATGTCGCGCTATAAGTGGGATGGCGGCGGATAATTTCCCATTCTTCACTCGTCAATGGACCGGGCTTAATCAGGATATCTCTTGGAACAATCGCTTTGCCAATATCATGTAGTTTGGCGGCCAATTTTATTTCTTTGATCTGTACCAATGAGAGCCTCATGCGGTTTGCAATTCGCAATGCCCACAGGGACGTTTCATCACTATGGATACTTTTATCCCAGCGATCAATTGAATCTGCTAATTTGTGCAATGCGTTTTCATAATTTTTCTGCATGGATGGCAGAATTTTGCTATAAAAAACTTTTGTCACTGCCAACTCTGGTGAAAAGGGTAATCCAGTAATATCTGAAAGGTATTTTTGTCCCCCAACAGGCAGACTTTGATTGTCAAAGACAAAAAGACCGACGGAATTGTCCTTTGCATTAATCTCAATCGGGATCATCAGATAATTCGAATCGAATTTCTGAATTTGCATATCTTCCATCAGGTCTGTATATTCTTTAGCCTGCTTTTTTGAGTCAGGTGGATAATTGTTCATATTGGATAATTTTGACCATTCCTAATTGCAAAAAACAGGTGCCATTTCGGGAACAGATGGCATGTTGATCAATTTGATGATTTGGCTTGAAAATTCTTCTAAGGATCTGGCATTAATTTGTTTGATCCTGTTTTTTATTTCAACTGGAAAATGAAAGCTTTCACCACAATAACCAGCATCAATACAACCAGCAGGGTTTTTTAATAAATTTGACCGAAAGCTTTTATTAATCACGGCTGCGTGAATTAACCGACCAAATTCAGCGTTGACATCCATATTATGACTTTTAGTTGTTGATGAATGGTTTGTTGAAAGTTTATTAATTTGTGCTAAAGGTATCATTTTTTTCTCCTATTGTTCTTGACTGAGTGACCATAATAAAATCACTATACCGATTGATATCAAGACATCCCCTAAGCTGAATGCCACTTTGTAGGAAATCCAGTCTGGCACTGTAAACCTGTCGGACAAAAGAGCTAGTTTGGTATCATCCAGGGAGAGTATGCGATCTTTTGTCAAACCCAACCGGGTGCCTACTTCCCAGGCTTCAATTGGTTTTGATGGGACCATGCGATGTAAGGTTTCAGGAAGAATTGGCATCCATCCACTATTGAAAGAAATAACCAAAAAATTGCTTAATAAACCGAGACCTAAATACCAAAATCCAGGATGCGCCAGATTTGCTGCAGTAAAAACGAGCAAGCCCAACATTGTAGAGATTTGAAGATACGGTAGAACACTTTCCGGTATCCAGCGACCGACTGCAGGAATATAAAAAGCAAAAACCTGTGGTATGACCGAAATAAACACCAGCCACTCCCACTTAAATTTTGGTAGTTTTAAGGTTCGATTCTTAAGCCTGGCTCGAATCAAAGTCGCAGACAGGCCAATTACAATCGCCAGTATTAAAATCATTTAAACGGTTTAAGTCCTGAAAAAAATATAAAAAATTGGCTATTAAATTAATAGCATTCGCTTACTGATGATTTTTATTCAATTGTTCTGAGGTGATTATCCACCGTTTATTCCAGTTGCTCCTGGTGCACCAGCTCCAATAACAAATAGAGTCAACATCAGAATGAAAACAAGAACACGATAGTCAACGGAACGTAGAACGGAACTAAATTTATTAATAATAGTAGATAACATAGCAAAACTCCTTAATATATAATATAGAAACTAATTATTTATATGACGGGGCTCAAATCAGGCATTAAATCAGTCTTGGTTGAGAGACTTGAATAATTTTTATTACAAATTGTTGTGAATTATAGAAGATATTCTTAATTCGATTTTTATTTTCTGATTGGGGAGAACAGAAAAAGAGTATAAAGCGGAATGAGAAAAATAGAAGAATATTATTTTAATAGAGATTCATAAAGCTCATGCGTTTGTTTGGAAGGTGTAGCATTGATTTCCTGTTCCAGTACTTTTACACACCGTTGATATTGGTGAACCATTGCTGGACGATTTCCCATTGCCGCATAATTCCTCATAGCTTGCCTATATGCATCTTCAAATAAAATATCCTCATTGATTGCACGCTGACAGTATTCCAAAGAAAGTTCATAATTCGATTGATCAAAATATATCATAGAGACTTGAAGAAGAATGTTCATAAAAATTTGTCGAATATATTCTCTAGGACTTAACACCCAATTGAAATCAATCTCAGATAGGAAATTACCTTTATAAAGTTTCATGGCTTCTCTAAAATGTGAAAGTTTTTCAATTGGATTCTGGACCTTATTTCCCAAAGCATTTTCCCTCAAGAAATTTTCTACATCATACTCGTACTCAAGTTTGTCATTAAATCTGTATACATTTTGGTCCAAAATGACAGAATCTTTTCCTAAGGCACGACGCAGTCTGTAGATTGTGTTCTTAAACCTGGTTTTGGCTTCTTCTATGGTTGCATCAGGCCAGAAGATTAGGCTAATTTCTTCTTTGGTCATTCCTTCAGGATGAGCCAGAAGCATAAAAAGTAAGTCTCTAGCTGCTTGAGTTTGCCACTTAGAACTTGTTACCACATTATTATTTATAGTCACTTGCATTCGACCGAGCGAACGAATAATAATTTTTTGAGAATCAAAAGGCACAACTAATGCTTTTGCTCGTAATTCACGTCGAAGTGTTGGTAAATTTTCTAAAAATTTATTTATTTGTTCGATGAAATGAGAATATTCCTTTTCCAGTACATCAGGAATGAATTTTTCCAATTGATTTTTGAATCGGGCAGCACTTGATATTAATGGTGCATTAGGAAATTCGCTTTCCAAAGCAGAGAATAGAAACAACAAATGCTCAACCACTTTTTCTTGTTGATTGCTAATCACATAAGCTATTGCCAGATACAAATGAGCTTTTTCAAATTGAACTTTATGGCCACCTGTTTCAAAAAACTTACATGATTCTTCCAATGAAGACATGATTTCAGCAGCTTTATTTTCTTTTATCTTTACTCCAAAATGCTCCAATTTTACGAGATGACGTTCCATTGCAGAGCCATTAGCTCCGACCAATTCATAAGCGTCCTTAAAAAGATTCTCACTTTGATCAAATTCATTACGATTAGACAACAATAATGCTTTTTGAATTCTTATGTAGACCTGTAAAAAATGCTCCTGAGTTCGATCAGCGATGACTTCTGCCATATAATATGCACGCATAGCTTGTTCATCAGCTTGAATTTCAGCATAGATATCACCTATACCGGTCAATACAAATGCCTCCATACGGGCATACCCACAGGATCTAGCATATTTTAATGCTTGCTCAAAAGATTGATTAGCATTTCTATAATCACCCAAAGATTG
>JAHYJK010000066.1 GCA_019429225.1 Anaerolineaceae bacterium | reverse complement strand
ATATTGCCTAATGGAAACATCGTTTTTTGTAATTGTTCCTGTTGCAGCATACACATGACATAGGATTGATCTTTCAACGTGTCTTTGGCTTTTAATACCTTGACTTTGGAATCATTATTATCTTTTTCCAGGCGTGCATAATGTCCGGTGGCAAGATGATCTGCTCCAAATTCATCTAATTTATCAAAGAGCAATCCCCATTTAATGTCTTTATTGCAAACAACACAAGGGTTGGGTGTTTTGCCTTTTCCATATTCATCCAGAAAATATTGCACGATTTGTTTTCTAAATATTTCAGCAGCATCAATCACATGAAATGGATAACCAATGGTTTGAGCCGACTTGCGGGCTTCTTCCATGGATTGTGGAGTGCAACATTTATTTTCACATTCTTTTCCGGCTTCACTCCACAGATGCAGCATGACTCCAATGATGGGATATCCTTGCTCTGCCAGCATGGCAGCGACAACAGAACTATCAACGCCACCACTGACAGCGACGAGAATGGTTGGTTTTTTTTCAGTCATAATCCTTTAATTCCCGTTTAAACTACCTTTAAGAATTTTAAATTTCCCAGCCAACTGGTAGGAAGGATAATTGGCGGGAACCAGAACGCATTCAAATTGGTTCAAAGAAAATTGAGAGTTAGAACCAATAAATTCTGCCACACCTTCAATTACAGTCAGAGCATGAAAAGTATCCTGATTTGTGTTTAATTCAACCTTATCTTCTTCAGTCTGGATTAAATCCAGTGAAAAATATTGGCATTTGAATATATTTTGGTAGGGTAAATCCTGTGACCGATTGAGCTTTCCCTGAGAAAATGTATCAGTCACTGCAATGGATTTTTCAATGTGTAATGGACGCCCTGCAGAAGCTAGGCGATCCCAATCATATACCCGATAGGTCACATCTGAATTTTGTTGTATCTCGTAAACACGCGCACCGGGTCCTAATGCATGAATGGTGCCGGCAGGTATGTAGATGTAATCATTTTTGTGAATGGAATGGTATTGTAATTGAGAAGTAATTGTTCCATTCTGGATGCTTTTTGCCAACGCCCCTTTGTCCATCCCAGGTTTCATTCCTGCAATTAATTGAGCTCCTGGGTCAGCATCCAGGATGAACCATCCCTCTGTTTTGCCATTAAATCCTTTGCCCTCAAGTTTTACAGCTTGATCATCATTCGGATGGACCTGCACGGATAACCATTGTTGACTATCCAACAATTTGATTAAAAGTGGAAAATTCTCGAATGATGTTGAAGTGTAAAAGTTTCCTAAAATCGCAGATCCAAAATTTCTGACCAAATCCTGGAGGGTTTTTCCTGACAGATATCCGTTACGAATCCTGTTCTGGTTATAGATCGCCCAGATTTCTGCGACTGGTTGCGATGGATTTGGATTATTTTGCAAAAAATGGGAGAAATTCTGACCTCCCCACACGTAATTCTTAATCGTGGGTTCTAAAAGCAAAGGATACAAATCATTATTCATCACCCAGTGATTTTAACACCGATCTGCGAAAATCCAAAATTGACAAACTGTACAATCAACAAGGATTATAATAAATCAAAGCATAATACCTGTTGAGGTAATCATGGATTCCAATGTAAAATCACAAGCAATCCCGGTCAAGAATACCAATAATTTGTTTTCACTTGAAGATGAAAAGCAAAAATTTTTAACTGAATTCCCGAATTTTATAAAGACGTCTGTTCTGGATGAAATCCGTAGGGATGAATATCCTAATCTGGATCGACAACATCACTTTTATTTGGATTTCACTGGAGCAGGATTGTATGCTTTATCGCAGGTTAGAAAACATCAAGAATTGCTGCAGGAGAATGTTTTTGGAAATCCGCATTCCAGCAATCCAACCTCATTAGCGATGACAAGATTGGTGGAGAAAACCAGAGAGACAGTTCTTCGTTTTTTTAATGCTGATCCGAAGGAATATGTTTGTATCTTCACCAATAATGCCAGTGGCGCACTGAAATTGGTGGGAGAATCTTATCCATTTTCAGCTGATAGTCAATATCTGTTGACATACGATAATCATAACTCGGTGAATGGCATCCGAGAATTTGCTCGTGCAAAAGGCGCAAAAATCAATTACATCCCGGTCTTACTCCCTGATCTACAAATGGATCAGGAAGAATTACGCTGTCAATTGAAACAAAAAGATCCAGATGCACACAGCTTATTTGCCTATCCCGCCCAATCGAATTTCTCCGGTGTTCAACATTCACTGGAATGGATTAATATCGCCAAAGAGGCAGGATGGGATGTTTTATTGGATGTAGCTGCTTTTGTACCCACTAATCGACTTGATCTGCAGCAATACCATCCGGATTTTGTTACATTGTCCTTTTACAAGATTTTTGGGTATCCAACCGGGGTAGGTTTGTTGTTGGCTCGCAGAGAAGCATTGAATAAATTACAGCGACCCTGGTTTGCGGGAGGCACCATCACAGTTGTATCGGTGAAGAAAGATAGATTTTATCTTCTTAAAGGAGCTGAAGGGTTTGAGGATGGCACCTTAAATTTCTTAAGTTTACCGGCCATTGAAATTGGTCTGAATCACATCTCCGCGATTGGCATTGAAATGATTCATCAGCGGGTAGTTGATTTGACCGGTTGGTTAATTAAAAAACTTGCCAGCATTCGCCACAGCAATGGCAAGAATTTGATCAGTGTATATGGCCCAGCCAATATGGAAAACCGTGGTGGTACGATTGCTATGAATTTTTATGATCCTGATGGTCATTTCATTGATCATTTACGGGTGGAAGACCGGGCTAATAAGTTAGGGATTTCTTTACGAACCGGCTGTTTTTGTAATCCCGGAGATGGTGAAATGGCGTTGGGATTATCGGCTGAAGAATTAACTTCCTGTTTTGCCATTAAAACAAATTTCGAATATCAGGATTTTCGCACCTGCCTGGCAGAAAAAACCACTGGCGCCGTGCGGGTATCGCTGGGTCTGGTTTCAAATTTCGAGGATGTTTACCAGATGGTGAAATTGGCTGAGAGTTTTGTAGATTTAAAATATAATGAAATTTGATTTCTATTTACCTTTCATTTGTCGGTTAAATAAAAAAGTTGATTGAGTGAATCAACTTTTTTTGTCGGGGCGGGCGGATTTGAACCGCCGACCTCACGGACCCGAACCGTGCACTCTATCCGGGCTGAGCCACGCCCCGCAGTGTTTTGGATTATACTCTAAACCACTGTTTTTACAAGGTCGTTAGCTTTCAGACAATGCCCCAAACCACCAAAAATTATACATTTTTGAAATATGCTCACACATGGTTATGTTAACAAATGGTAAATAGAGGTTATTTTTGTTAACCTGTGTGTATAATTTCTAAATCGATTTTTAAATTTTTGGTTAGATTCACCAAGGTATAATGTTGGGATTGAACCTGATCATATCATCAGATAAAGGAGCAAAAATTAAATGACCGAAAAGAAAGTTCGTGTGGCGATTATTGGTGTTGGAAACTGTGCTTCCTCATTAGTGCAGGGGGTTCATTTTTATAAAGATGCAAAGGATAGTGATCGTGTACCAGGTTTAATGCATGTTAATTTGGGGGGTTATCACATAAATGATATTGAGTTCACTGCTGCATTTGATGTTGTTGATACCAAGGTAGGCAAGGACTTATCAGAAGCGATTTATGCCTATCCTAATAACACCTTCAAATTTTCTGATGTCCCATTTATGAACATTAAAGTCGAGCGTGGAATGACTCATGATGGTCTCGGAAAATATTTAAAAGAAGTTGTTAAAAAAGCACCTGGTCCAACTGCTAATATTGTTCAAATCCTTAAAGAAACCAAAACAGATGTAGTGGTAAGTTATTTGCCAGTTGGGTCTGAAATGGCAACCAAATGGTACGTGGAACAGATTTTGGAAGCTGGTTGTGCATTTGTCAATGCAATTCCGGTATTCATCGCCAGTTCAGAATATTGGGCAGAGCGATTCCGACAGCGAGGGTTACCCATCATCGGTGATGATATTAAGAGCCAGGTAGGAGCTACGATCTTACACCGTGTGTTAACCAGTTTATTTGTGGATCGAGGTGTGCAGTTAGATCATACCTATCAACTCAATTTTGGTGGGAATACTGATTTTCTGAATATGCTTGAACGTGAACGTCTGGAATCCAAAAAGATTTCAAAGACAGGTGCTGTGACCAGTATGCTGCCTTATACACTACCAGCAGGTGATGTGCACGTAGGTCCCAGTGATCATGTTCCGTGGTTAACCGATCGAAAATGGTGTTACATTCGGATGGAAGGAACCACATTTGGAAATGTTCCTTTAAATTTGGAAGCGAAATTAGAAGTCTGGGATTCTCCTAACTCAGCGGGTGTGATTATTGACGCAGTACGATGTGCCAAATTAGCTCTGGATCGTAAAATATCTGGTCCTTTATATGCACCAGCATCCTATTTTATGAAGACTCCTCCGAAACAATACCAGGATAATATTGCCAGAGATATGACAGAGGCATTTATACGCGGGGAGGACACCGAGTAGAACTGTGGCATAATTATCTCCTAGGTATGAAAAACCGGGTAGAATTTCAAAAGCTAATTTTTTCCATCGCGCTATTGATGATCATTGGATTATCTGCTTGTAATATCCTACCCGGTCAAAGTATTTCTATCATTCAGGATGCTGTTGCGATAACAATCACTCCATTGCAATCAGCAACACCTGTCATTTCCAAAACACCATTTATACCCCCAACACTTACTGAAACACCAACAATTTTACCCAGTTCCATACTTTCTTTAACCCCAACAAAGTCTGTTTTGAGTTCTTTTGAATATAATTTTAAATCTACTGAAGTTTCTCCGCGCACTTATCAGAATACCTGTGAATATCTATCAAATCGATGGGGAATTGGTAAAAGTGAACCTGGCACAATAATTGTACCTGTTATGTATCATTCGATCCGACAAAGTGGCAGGGAACTACAAGACAACATGCAGGTAAGCCAGGAATATTTCGAATACACAATGGGATATGCGAAGAAAATGGGTTTTGAAACAATAACAACACAGGAACTGGTAAGATTTTTATATAATAATGATCCAATCCCACCTTTATCCATGATTCTCATCATCGATGATCGCCGGCTTGGTGTCGTTAAGGATCATTTTATGAAGTATCTGGATGAGAATGATTGGACTTTAACGCTTGCCTACATAACCGGTATTGCTTCCAATAATGAATGGAATGAATTTGCCAGATTAAATGTAAACAATCAATTGGATTTGCAGGCACACGGGTTCCTGCATAACGGTGAAACTTATATCACCGAATACACTTCCACAGAATTGATTGAACAGGAATTATATAACCCAATTCCAGTGATTGAGGAGCAAGCTGGCAGAAGACCAGAAGCCTTCATCTGGCCAGGTGGAAATTTTACATTGCAATCAGTACAGATGGCGCGGGAAGCAGGTTATGAAGTTGGCTTTACAGTGTATTCACGCGGACCACTCATGTACAACTGGATACCTTTGGGGGATACAGAAACAACGGTTAATGATCCTTTGATGGTTTTGCCCAGATTTTGGAGTAACACGGCAGCTTTGTATTTGGAGAGAGCTGTCGAAATTTCTGCAGAGGCGAAAGAATTCGCTAATCAGAATAAAGAAAATGAGTATTTTTGGTACCAAAATTATTGCCTTGAATATCCCCCCTTAGAAAAAGATGAGGAGGAAATTGATCTGGAATGAAATTGTATAAACTCTTTCCTGGCTCGTTTTTTATCCTTTTAATTATATTAACCAGCTGTGTGCAGCCTTTTCCTGAAAAGGAATCATGGACTCTGGACGTAACCCCAATGGTAAATTCTCAAACCAATACGAGCACACCGCTTCCCCAAAAAACACCTTTTCTACCTGCCACTCGCGAACCCGGGAAACCCATGCATTCACCTACACCAGATCTACCAAAAGTAATGCCTACAATGCGCTCACAAGAGGAAACATATCTGGTACAAATGAACGATTCATTGAATCTGATTGCAAGACGCTATGGAGTGGATATGAATGCGATTGTCTCTGCCAATCAACTGGCGAACCCCAATTATCTGGAAATTGGACAGGCTCTGGTGATTCCACCTCCTGATCTGGATGCAAAGGCCCCAGCCTTTAAAATCATTCCCGACTCAGAACTTGTTTATGGTCCATCGGGTGTTGGATTTAATCCTCACGATTTAATCTATTCATTTGATAGTTACCTCTCATCTCTAGAGCACTCGGATGAAGTAGTCCTTCAGATCGCCAAAGATTATTCAGTCAATCCCCGAGTCTTGTTAGCGATCCTGGAATATTCAACTGGATGGGTGACCGGGCCAAATCTGGAATTAGAAAAACCAATTAATGGTCAAGAACCTGAAAAAGATGCCTGGAAAACAGGATTGGTAACCATCCTTTCCAGAATGGCTAATTCTCTTAACTGGGGATATTATGCCTGGAAGGCAAATAACCTGAGTTATTTTGTTTTAAGTGATGGAAGCTATTTCCCGGCGGATGAAACCATCAATGCTGGCACGGCTGCAGTTCAATATTGGGCAGGAACGATTTATGGAAAAGGAAATTGGCTGAATGCGATTTCTGAAAATGGAATTTACAAAACCTATTCATATTTCTTTGGCTTTCCTTTTGATTATGCATATGAACCTTTGATTCCAGCGGATCTAACCCAACCAGAATTTATTTTACCTTTCCAACGGGGAGTTGCCTGGTCATTTACCGGTGGTCCACACCCTGGGTGGGATGATGGTTCTGCCTGGGCTGCTCTGGATTTTGCACCTCCTGGAAGCCCAATGGGATGTGCTGTCAGTGGTGATTGGGTTACTGCAATGGCCGATGGATTAATCGTCCGATCCGAATACGGAGCAGTGGTTCAGGACCTTGATGGTGATGGATATGAACAAACTGGTTGGACAATTTTATACATGCATATTGCTTATTGGGAAAGAGTGGCAGAAGGTACATTTTTGAAAGCTGGTGAAATGATTGGACATCCCTCCTGTGAGGGAGGTTACTCAACAGGTACACATTTGCATATTGCCAGGAAATATAATGGAGAATGGATTGATTCGGTTGGTGATATTCCTTTTGTGATGAGCGGTTTCCAACCACAAAGTGATGGTATTGCATATAATGGTTATTTAGTTGGAAATGGAGTTTTTATTGAAGCTTGGGAGTTCTATAGCCCCGCAAGCCTGGTTCAGCATTAAAAACAAATTGTTATTTCTGATCTGGGTATTCCTGATGCTCTCACTTACATCCTGTAATTTGGGAAATTATTACGTCAGTGCTCTGGACCTTACTGCAACAGCTGTGTTTGCAACTGCATTGGATGATGCCACCACCAGTTTTTATGCTACCCAATCTCCCCCGCCTATTGCAGAACCTACCCCAATTCCACTCGTACCAACTCCGGATGTAGAAATTCCCAAACCAACGGAGATAAGCATACCCATTTTGGCGAGTGATCCGCTCCCAACGGCTACAAGGGATAACGAAGAGAGACCACCCATTTTGTATTATAGCCAGAGTGGTGATACCTTGCCTGTAGTAGCAGCACGATTTGGGGTTCAGATGGAAGAGATCAAAACCCAGAGTGAACTATCGCCAAGAGAATTAATTAAACCGCAAACATTGCTGGTGATCCCTGATTATTATGGATTTAATATCGCTCCAGATCCAATCTTACCGGATAGTGAAATCATTTACTCCCCTTCAGCGCTCGATTTTGATATCACTGCATTTGTTGAAGAAGCGGGTGGATACTTAAGTTCGTATCGTGAATACACGGTTGATGGATGGAGAAGTGGAGCAGAAATTATTCAAAAGATAGCGATTGAAGAATCCATAAATCCTCGAATCTTACTGGGACTATTGGAATTTCAAAGTGGTTGGGTTTATGGACAACCGGAAAATGTTTTTGAAAAAGATTATCCGATGGGGTTTCCGATCGTTGATAAAAAAGGATTGCATAAACAATTGTCATTTAGCATTAAAATTTTAGCCAATGGTTATTATGGCTGGCGTGAAGGTCGTATTACCGAGGTTGTTTTTAAAGATGGCACCCAGCAACGTATCCATCCGAAAATTAACGCAGGTTCAGCCGCGTTAGAACATTTCTTTGCTAATTTTTACGATCCAGCTCGTTGGTTATCTGTGTTGTATGGAGAAGGTAGTTTCTCAGCCTTGTATGAACAGATGTTCGGCTCTCCTTGGATACGAGCTCTGACAGTTGAACCATTATACTCAACGGGATTAACACAACCCAACATGGAGCTACCATTTCTTGCAGGAAAAATATGGGCACACACGGGTGGACCACATCCAGCCTGGGGTTCCCATGGTGCCTGGGCAGCTCTGGATTTTGCACCAGCATCTGACAAGTCAGGTTGTACGGTTAGTAATGATTGGGTGGTTGCGTCTGCACCTGGACTGGTTGTGCGAACAGGGCCAGGCCTGGTGGTTTTGGATCTGGATGGTGATGGTTATGAGCAAACTGGCTGGGTGATACTATATTTGCATATCTCCAGTGATGGAAAAGTAGAAAAGGGAACCTATCTGGATCAGGATGCGCTCATTGGACATCCTTCCTGTGAAGGAGGAAGCGCTACCGGGACTCATGTTCATATGGTCCGAAAATACAATGGTGAATGGATCGCTGCAGATGGACCATTAGCTTTTAATTTAAGTGGGTGGGTCTCGTTTAAAGGTGAAAAACCTTACGAAGGAAAACTGGTTCGTAAAGATGCAGTTGTGATTGCAAGAACCTACGGTTCTTTTGAATCAGTCGTTACTCGATAATTGAGTAATTTGATCCATTAATTCTCTACTAAGAAATTCTGATTATAATTTCCAATGAAGTGAAGAACAATATAAAAATTAAACCTACCAAAAATTTTGCAGTAATAATATTTATTATCGGCTGTTTTTTGATATCCGCATGCGTACCAGAAACCCGTCAGCCACTTGATCTTGTACCAGAAGAAGACGTAGTTTCTTCATCAATTGATTTATTGCTGGAAATTACCCCGAATCCTACGCGCCCTTCTTATCCACCTGGCACCCTGGTTGATTATATTGCGCAAAGTGGAGATACATTACCTGTGCTGGCTGCTCATTTTAACAGTACTGTGGAAGAAATTCGTGAAGTAAATCCAATTATCCCTGCTGATGCAACCACCATGCCTCCAGGTCTACCAATGCAAATCCCGATTTATTATGAAGCCATCTGGAGCAGTTCTTTTCAAATCATTCCTGATATCACTTTTGTTCATGGTCCCAGGGATGTGGGTTTTGATGTGGTTGCATTTGTGAATGAGCATCCTGGTTGGCTGAAGAATTCGAGAGGTACTGTGGATTTGTTGATTCGGCCTGGTGCAGAAGTTGTCCTCAATATCAGCCAAAACTTCAGTGTCAGCCCTAAACTATTATTGGCAATTCTTGAATATCAAACAGGAGCATTGTCAAATCCTGAACCACCGGAAACAATATCAAATTTTCTATTAGGCTACAAAAATAGTTCATATATGGGATTATCTCAACAATTGGTGTGGGCAGCAAATCGATTAAATAATGGATATTATGGTTGGCGAGAAGGTAGTTTAAAGACTTATTCTCATCAGGACGGACGTTTGGAAAGACCTGACCCGTGGCAAAACGCTGCTTCGGCAGCATTACAATATTATTTTTCCCAGGTATTGGATCGCGATACCTACACTCACGCCATCAGCTCTGTTGGATTATTAGAAACTTACACACAATTATTTGAAAATCCATGGGAAGGTGAATTGACATTAATCCCTGGTAGTCTTCAGCAACCTGAAATGATTTTACCATTTGCTCCTGGGATTGCCTGGGCATACACGGGTGGCCCGCATACAGGCTGGGGGGTGGGTGCACCATTTGCTGCCATCGATTTTGCTCCCGGAAGTCTTGTGGGTGGGTGTTCAATTTCAGATGAACCTGCTCTGGCTGTGGCGGATGGGGTCATAGTGCGATCTGGAAACGCATCAGCTGTTCTTGATCTGGATGGTGATGGTGATGAACGTACCGGGTGGGTGGTGTTTTACCTGCACTTAAGAAACACAGATCTCCCACGAGTAGGAAAACAACTTAAACAAGGAGACGTTATCGGTTACCCATCCTGTGATGGTGGTCGGTCCACCGGTACGCACATTCATATTGCCCGAAAATTTAACGGTGAATGGATGCTGGCTGGTGGGGCAGTGCCTTTTAATTTAGAAGGCTGGGTTGTGAGAAATGGTTCAATAGATTATCTCGGCTTTTTGGAAAAAAATGGACAGATTTTACGAGCCTGTGTATGTTCAGATAAAGATAGTCAGATCAAGTCTGAGGGACTACCATAGTTATTTGTTAAATCACCTGAGAATGGGGATTTCATAAATTTCTTTTCAAAGGATAATCACAATCGCAATAATTCCCCATCAGGATTGAACACAATGAAATTATCAAAACCAACTGGCATGAAAGCGTTCACCATTGTTTGGTTTGGACAGCTGATATCCCTGACCGGATCAGGAATGTCATTTTTCGCTTTAACATTATGGGCCTGGGAAAAGACAGGTCAGGCAACGGCTTTAAGCCTGGTGGGTTTTTTTGGTCTTGCTCCACAGGTTATCTTCAGTCCAATTGCAGGCGCCTTAGTGGACCGTTGGAACCGAAAGACATCGATGATCATTAGCGATTTAGGCACAGCTTTTGGAATGTTGGTCATCCTCATCTTGTTCAGTAATGATTCATTGGAAATTTGGCATTTGTATATATTAGCTATGATCTCGGGTATTTTCCAGACATTTCAATGGCCGGCATATTCCTCAGCTATTTCGGTCATGATTCCTAAGGATCAATTCACCCGATCCAGTGCAATGATATCGCTGGCAGAATGGGGTTCTGGGATCTGGGCACCGGTTTTAGCAGCAGCCTTAATTGGTCGCCTAAAATTATCAGGAATCATCACAATTGATTTAATTACTATGGCGATTGCGATATTTGCCTTGCTAATCATCGTTATTCCCAATCCAACCAGATCAAAAGAGGGTGATGAAAGTCGCGGGTCCATTTGGAAAGAATCATTATTTGGATTTAAATTCATTCTGGCAAGACCCAGTTTGTTTGGACTACAAATGATATTCTTCTTCGGCAATTTTTTTGCTGCTTTTTTGGGAATATTGAGCAATCCTATGATTTTAGCCAGAACAGGCAACAACGCCACTATCCTGGGAAGTGTTCAATCCATTGCAGCAATTGGTGGATTGGTTGGAAGCCTGATTATCACCGCCTGGGGTGGATTTAAAATTAAGAAGGTTCGAGGTGTTCTTCTGGGATGGATCTTCAGTGGTCTGTTTTTCTTCTTTGTTGGAGCAGGACAGGGATTGATTTGGTGGAGTGTATTCTTTTTTCTTTCATCCCTGGTAATTCCACTGGTGAATAGCTCAAATCAAGCCATCTGGCAATCGAAAGTACCTCCAGATTTGCAGGGTAGAGTTTTTTCAGTCCGAAGGCTTATCGCTCAAATTGTTAATCCATTGGGATTGTTGATTGCAGGACCTCTGGCTGACAAGCTTTTTGAGCCTGCATTGTTAACCCCAAGTAATGACTTTACTATTTTCTTAAGCACCTGGTTTAAACCAGGTCCTGGAGCAGGAATGGGATTATTAATTACAATTGCCTCCTTCATGATCATTCTTGTTGGCTTTTATGGATTCCTATCACCATCTGTTCGAAATGTAGAGACGATTATTCCGGATTTTGATGCTGAGTAAAAAAAAAGCATGCATTGATTGCATGCTTTTCGATCGATCAATAATTAGTGTGATTATGCTTCCAGAATGGTGATCTTATGATCAATTTCTGCCGTTTTGATCAAAATAGCCTGTCCTGGACAGTAGGTTGTTTCAGATAAGGTAACTGCTTTCTTTACTAACATGGGATCCAGGTTTTTACCAGTAACAATGTACTCGATCATTATCTCTGAAAACACTTTTGGATGATTTTCAACACGATTTGCATGAACTTTCACTTCAAAATTGGTGACTTCCTGTCTCATCTTTGCCAGGATGGAAATTACATCCATTCCAGTACAACCAGCCAACCCAATCAGGAACAATTCCATTGGTGCAAACCCATCTTCATCTCCACCAGCAGCTTTTTTACCTCCAAGAGGTAATGTATATCCAGAATCTGCTGTTCCGGAAAAACTCAAACCTTTATGCCACGTAACTTTTGCTTCCATCTTTTTTCCTTTCCAATCTATTAATTCAACGAGAGCGCTTTTTCAATTTCACTCATTAATCTTGATTCTGGTACAGCACCAACAACTTCACCAGAACCACTATTAATTATAGTATGAGGTACGCCTGATACATTGAATTGATTGGACAATTCTGCAAATTCCATTGCCTCAACCATTTCACCCGTTACAAATTTGCTTTCCATGGCCATCTGATGAGCAAGAATCACTGCCTGAGGGCAATAAGGGCAGGTTGGGGTCACAAAAACCTGCAAATTGACAGAATTTTCTAATTTTGATAATTTCTCGCGAATCGCAGGAGATAATCCAGAATCTTGCTTTGAAACCATGACTAAATCATTAATCAAAGTTGTGAATTCATGACCTGCAGGAATACCAGACAGGCGGATACCATAATCAATGATTTCTTTTTCATTCATTCCTGCAATCACAGTCATAGGTACTTTGTCAATATTATATTGATCTGCTACATCCTGGTTTTCTTCAAAATCGTATTCTTCAATAGAGATTAATTCGCTTAACTCAGCAATTTCATTTAATAAACCCAGTGTTTCGCTACAATATTCACAGTTTTGCTGATTACTATTAAAGAAAACAATTTTGACTGGTTTTTCTAGCTCACCAAAAAATTCTTTTACCTGATCCTTAATTTTGTCATCCAATAATTTACTTGCCATTTTTCCTCCACGATTTCATCTCAACGAGATGAGTTTTTGTTTATCAGGTGAAACAACCACCTGATGTATATCCACAGTTTGAGCAAACCAGGTTGAGCATTCCATCATAATCAAATGATCCTTTTCGACATTTTGGACACTTAGATCCAATTCTTACTTCAAATGAATCCCTCTGCTCAAAAAAAATTGTTTCAAATGTTGTTCGTTTCTCACCTGGTTCAAATTTAAGCTTTTGATCGCTCATTACTCATTTAGATGCCAATCTATTGAAAAAGTGGCATTTGAGTTTTTTCTTATCAACGAAAAAATAACCAGGTGCAAAACCTGGTTAAAATTATTTCTATCAAATTTGATTTCGTAATGATGAATTATTTTCTAAATTGCTCAATATTGAGCCTGTAAAAAAGCCTGTCTTTTACATCCTCCGGTGCTTTTTCATTTTCTGCTTGATGCTGATAAATATCTATTGTTTTCCGTAGTGTATTTACAACAATTCTGCAGTTATCACATTCACTAAGATGTTTATCCAATTCAACGCATAGTTCTTCCGATAAATCCCCATCGACATAAGAAGAGATTGTGTCAACAAAGTCTTTACAGTGGAGATGTTTTTCCATATCAATACTCCGACATTCTTTCACCAAAATAAACGCTTAATTCTTCTCTTAATTTCATTCGTGCTCGTAATAACCTTGTTTTTACATTTGTCTCAGTAAGTTCCAATGCCTGGGCTGTTTCAATAATGGACAATCCCTCGATATCTCTTAAGATAAATACCGATCGCAAATTCTCAGGCAACTTTTGAATTGCATCATTTAATACACTGCGGGTTTCGTTGGAAAGAAACTCTGATTCTGGCAGGCAACACCAATCCACGATTTGCGAAACAGAAATTCCTTCATTATCTTCATCACCAGTGTCATCATGTATGATAGAAACTTCAGGCTTACGCTTACGGATCACCATTAAGGATTCGTTGACAGCAATTCTATATAACCAGGTAGAGAGATTTGAACGACCTTCAAAATTTTCTAAAGATCGTAACGCTTTAATGAAAGTTTCTTGAAGTACGTCTTCTGCTTCAGCCTGATTATTCAGCATTCTAAGCGCAACCCGATAAATGGGGTCGGAATATTGTTGCACCATTCTCGTGAGTTCTTCCGGGTCACCAGATTGCACCTTTTTGAGATTTAAAGGTTCTGATTCTTCATTAATCATTTAGATGGGTTCTCCTATCAAAAAGTTACAATTAAGATAACGGCCAATTAGGAAGCACATCTATGTCTAACGGATCTATCAGATTATTTACAAAACGGAAGTAACCTGCTGCCGCAATCATGGCTGCATTATCCGTACAATATTTGAATGGGGGGATAAAAATGTTGAAATTTGTCTGTCCAAGGAAGGTGTCTCGTAATAATTGATTCGCCGAAACCCCTCCTGCAACAATGATGTTCTTTACTTTATGTTGGCGGGCTGCCTGGATTGTTTTCTTAAACAGAACATCTACCACAGCCTGTTGAAAACTAGCAGCCAGATCCTCTACTGGTAACCTGGATCTTGATTTTTCTAATTCTCGCACCATTCGCAAAACGGATGTTTTTAGACCAGAAAATGAAAAGTTCAAACTCCCATCCAGGTTAGCACGAGGAAAATTATATGCATTAGGATTCCCATTCATCGCTGCTTTCTGAATGGATGGACCACCAGGATACGGTAAACCCAATAAGCGGGCAACTTTATCGAATGCTTCTCCAGCTGCATCATCTAACGTGCCGCCCAGTCTTTTGTAATGGAGATGCCCACCCATTAAATTGATTTCGGTATGACCGCCAGAAACCAACAAGGCAATCAATGGAAATTCTGGAATGGGTGGGGGATTTGGAACCTCAGACGAATAAACCCAGGATGAATATATGTGACCCTCCAGGTGGTTAACCCCAATCAAAGGTAAATTTTTTCCCAGGGCAATTCCTTTTGCCATATTCATCCCAACGACCAGTGATCCTGCCAACCCTGGACCTCTTGTTACGGCAATCGCATCGATATTATCCAGACTCAAATAAGCCTGCTGTAACGCCTGCTCGACAACATCATAAATTGTTATGATGTGTTGTCGAGAAGCTACTTCAGGAAATACACCACCATATTGTTGATGAAGGTCTATTTGTGATGCAACAACTGACGATAGTAAAACGCGTCCGTTTTCAAGAACAGCAGCAGCGGTCTCATCACAGGATGTTTCGATTGCCAGAATTCTGGCTGCCGGGTAAATCATTTTTGGATCACTCATAAAAAAACCACCAATTTATTCGAGAAAAAATCATCCATAGCGCTAAATTAATAATCATGATTTGATGGGGATGATTAAATCCATGGGAAAATCAACTATCTTTTCTATTGTACCGCTTTCAGAGACATAATATGTATCTTCTAACCTTACGCCCATACCTCTGTCAGGATAATACAATCCAGGCTCTATTGTAAAAACTGAACCGCTCGCGAGCGTTTCTTGTTCACTCGCAGTTAATCCTGAGAAAGGCATTTCATGGACATGTAATCCTAAACCATGACCGAGACTATGCACGTATCCTTCTAATGTGGAGGGATTGGAGAGAACTGTAGGATGTCCCATTTCTTCGAATAATTCACAAGTTCTGCGTTGGTAATGTTTAAATGGAGTGTTTTCAGTTAATTCTGAAACGACTGAATCATAAACGGATTTAACCTGATCATATAATTTCTGGACATCCTCCGGCGCATAGCCAATACACCAGGTGCGGGTAAAATCATAAAAATAGCCACCACCATTTTCGCAGGGGAAGATATCAAAAACAATCGTCTTACCCAGTTGAATGATATCCGAGTCATTCCCTTGACTATGAGGTACTCCAGCGTCCCGTCCAATGGCAAAAATGGTCTGATCGGGATTTTCAGCCCCAGCTTCTGCCAGCCAATAATTGATTTTTGATTTCACCAATCCAATGGTTACCGGTGAATTATCTTCACCAATCAACGTTTCATTTTCTACTCTTTGATGGCTAAGAAAATCGGCTACTTTTCCAACTACGTTGGTTGTGATCACACCCATTTTCCTGATCCTATTAATCTCATTTGGATCTTTAATCATCATCGCTTTTAAGAGGATTGAATCAGGAATCAGACCTGTTATTTCAAATTCAGGAAATACCTGTTGAAAACGTTGCAGGATTGCAAATTTCGCTCCGATTTCTGCCGATCCATACAATGCAATTTTCCCTTTTTCAACACCTGCTTTTGAAAAGAGATCCCGGTATCGAAGCGCATGGGCATCGATCTGATTATTATTGGTTTTCTTTAAATAATCGGAGAAGGAAAATTGATCATAACTGCAGGTTATTAAGCCTGTTTTTGCAGCTTCTTCTCGTTCCATGGAACCATGGAAAATCACAGGGGTTTCACCTACTTTTTTGATCAAGTCTGCATTGGTTATATGCCCACCACCTGTCAGATAAAACATCGCTGGATTGTGTTGAGCAGGCCCGACAATTAATAATGCATCGATGCCGTTTTCTTTCATTAATTGATCAATATCATTTTTCATTAATCTCCTTTATTGAATACCTATCAAAGATTTTTTGAAGTCCCAAGATAAATGCGGTCTCCTGTTCTGGCAATACTGTTCTGGGGTCGAACAGAATTTTATTATCTTCGAGTCGGGCAATAATGGGATGATCTAGCGAGCGTAACTTCTTCATAATCAAATCTGGTTTTGGGAGCTGAACAGCCAAAACGAAAGTTGGAAGCGTTTCCTCTGGCAGACTACCGCCTCCGATCGTGGATAATGCTGGCAATACCTCGCCGAATTTTAATTTTTCTTGCCAGAATTTAGCCTGAGTTTCCAATGATGAAGTTGTTCTTGAAATCATTTGCCAGACAGGAATTTTTTCGACGGCTTCATTTCTTAAATAATGAGAGAGTGTCGCAGTTAGTCCAGCCAAACAAATTTTATCTGGTCGGATAGCTCTGGCAAGCGGATGATTTTTGATTTTTTGTATAAAAACACTTTTTCCAATGATAATACCTGACTGGGGACCACCTAATAATTTATCCCCTGAAAATGAAATAATGTCCGCATCTGCCTGGATGGAATCAAATATCGTTGGTTCGTGGGAGAGACCGAATTCG
>JAHYJK010000065.1 GCA_019429225.1 Anaerolineaceae bacterium | reverse complement strand
GTTGTAACCGCTTTTTGTGAAGCGGGTATGCGCATTGAATTCCTGCACGAATACCCTCAGTACTTTTACAGCGGGTACACGCCGTATGATGTGGAAGACAACAAAGTGGAACTCTATCCCTGCACCTTCAGTTTAAAAGCATCGGCAAGATAATTAGCAGAAAATTTATTCCAGGAAGGTTTAAATGAAGAATCCAGTAAATTACTTTGAAATCCCTGTATCGAATCTACAACGCGCGATAGATTTTTATTCCTCAGTTTTTGATTTTCAATTTGAACAATCTATTCTGGATGGAAACGAAATGGCTTATTTCCCTTTTTATGATGGAGAAAGTGGAATTACCGGTGCTTTGGCTAAAGGAGAAAGCTATGTGCCTGGCATACAAGGAGTCAGGATTTATTTTTCAAGTGAAACTATCGAAGAAACACTTCGAAAGGTATTGCTGGCTGGAGGTAAAATCCTATATCCATTGACTTCCATCGGGGAATGGGGTTCCGTTGCAGAATTTGAAGATAGCGAAGGGAATTGCATAGCACTTCATTCTAACCACTAAAAAATTGAATCTTTTCGACATTGAGGCGAAATCCAGATTATTGATTTGATGTATAAACCCAATTCTCTTTTGGAAAAATAAAATGAAAATCAACTTGTGGTTTCGCCCAGTGCTTAATAGTGACCTGCCAATTTTTTTTACTCAGCAAAAAGATCCGGATGCCAACCAGATGGCGGCTTGTACCTCCAGAGATCCATCTGACCAAGAGGAATTCAATTCACACTGGCAGAAAATAATGGCAGATGAAAGCGTGATTATCCGAACCATCATTTTTAAGGAACAGGTGACTGGATATATCCTGAGTTTCCTGGATGAAGGCAAGCCCGAAGTGGGCTACTGGATTGGCAAAGTATTCTGGGGGAAAGGGATCACCGCCCAGGCGCTCGTCGATTTTTTATATTCCTCCAACACAGTTCGCCCCATTTATGCTCGTACCGCGAAAGACAATCAGGCTTCTAAATGCGTGTTGGAGAAATGCGGATTTTGTGTTATTAAAGAAATGAAAGGGTTTGCGAATGCACGTGGTAAGGAAATCGATGAATTGCTACTGATATTGCAAGAGTAAATTATCCTCCTCCTTTACCTTCAACTGCATCCAGGTCCTTGAGGTGAAACATGCAAACGTTAAAAGAAGCAATTGCCAGCCTGGATTACCCCCACACCCAATTCACACTGGATATTTCTCCACAAATGAGCTTCGACCAGTTAATAGAGCAGATAAAATTATGTGTCATAAAGTCCGAATTTTGAGGAGGAACCATAAAAGATTTAAATTGTGAGGAGTTCTGATGTATTCCTATTCTTCTATTCTTGCTTCAAATGATCCTAAGCTTGCAATCCCCAACACTTTTCTACGTCAGGATGCTGATACCGATCATCTAGCACTGATCTTGCCAGGCTTGAACTACACCTGCGATATGCCACTCCTGTATTATGCCAGCCAGATCATGCTGGAAGCCGGGGCAGATGTGTTGCAGGTCAAATACGATTACACCCGGAGCCGGTCAGGTAGCTCAGCATCTCCATTGAAGGAGAGATTTGGAGACTTACAGACAGATGTTACCCAAATTGCCCGCGTCGCACTGGTGCAAAGAGATTATAAGCACCTGACCGTGATTGGCAAATCGCTGGGAACGCTGGCAATCCCAAAATTGCTGAAAGCAGATATTCCATTGCATCCACAATCCTGTGTGTATCTAACCCCGATTCTGAATGAATTGATTCACTTACGAGATCTGATCCAGACCTGCCCGCGTAATCTGTTTGTGATTGGCACCAGCGACCGGTATTATGATCCGGGATTGATCAGTCAGTTAAGAATCTTTCAACCAGATAATTTTTTAATGATCGACGGCGTCAATCACAGTCTGGAAGTTCCACAGGATACGCTACGTTCACTGGAGATTCTCAAACAAGTGATTGTGCACATACAGGATTTTGTACACACAGATTGATTCCATTTTACTGGAAGAGATGCAGGATTTGGATGGTTGCCAGAGCTACACCGTTGCGCAGGATCCATTAGATTTGAACCAGCGCGAAGAGCCAGTACCCTGGTTGAAATAATGCCAGGAAGTACTGGCGCCACTAACTTTACGACGCAGTGTGCAGGATTTTGCGACACAAACAGCAAAAATATATAGTTGACAACATTTATCATCCCAAAACCATCCATATGGATGTTTTAATGCTTGACAATTGTTTAACAAGATCTATAATATAGACATAACAGCCATACACCATCCATATGGATGGTAAAGGATAACAAATGAAGGATTATAATATCCAGGTAATAAATTTAAAAAATGCATCAGATGAAGAGTATATAGCCTTAAACAAAATTATTAATATAATTCGCAAAGAACGCCAGCCCGATGATCCCCCTATCCCTTTGGAAGAAACCACCAATCAACTGAAAAATCTACCATCATTCGTTGACTTGAAAATGTGGTGCGTCTGGAATGAAGATCATTCAGAAATGATTGCCCAGGGGAATGTTGGTTTGATGCGTACGGAAGAAAATAAACATCTTGCCCAATTTGATATCATCGTCCATGCAGATTATCGTCGCCAGGGTATTGGCAAGCAGCTATATGGTTTAATAGTCAAAGCTGCTCAGGCAAACCATCGTCGTTTGCTGCTGACGGACACGAATGATCGCATCCGGGCCGGTGAAGCGTTCATGCTGCGTTTAGGGGCCCAACGAGGTCTGGAAGGCCATGTCAACCAGTTAAGAATTGCTGATCTAGACCACCAATTGATTCACGAATGGATACAACAAGGAGAGAAAAACCTTACCGAATTTGAGCTGGGTATCTGGGAAGGCAATTATCCACAGGAACAACTACAGGAGATTATTGAGCTTTTGGATCTGACCAATCAACAGCCTTTCGGCGATCTGGAAGTGGAGGAGATGCATATCACCCCTGAACAATTGGTTGAAATGCAGAAAATGGATGTGGCGCGTGGTAACCAGCGTTACACTTTCTATTTGCTTGAAGAGGCAACTGGCAAATTTGCGGGATATACCGAAACCGTTTGGAATGCAAATCGACCTGAAATATTACGTCAGGACATGACCGGTGTCTTCCCTCAATTCCGTGGAAAAGGATTGGGACGCTGGTTGAAAGCCGCCATGCTGGAAAGACAGCTCAAACTCCACCCGGAAATCAAGTTTGTGCGCACCACGAATGCCGATACGAATGCAGCCATGCTGCGTATCAACAATGAACTCGGCTTCAAACCCTATATGACCAGCATTCTCTGGCAAATGGAAATAAGTCAGGTGCTGGAATATCTGAACCAATAACAATCAAAGGAGATATCATGTCAGATACCGAAAAAATCACCATCAATATGTCTGCTGTCGACCTTGGAAAAGTAGATCTTCTGGTCAACGAAGGGATGTATAGCAATCGCACCGATTTCATCCGTACAGCTATCCGCTCTCAGCTGGAAAAACACAGCTTCGAGATTCAGCAATCCGTGACCCGGCACTCCTTTGTGATCGGCGTCATGTCTTATAACCGTGCTGATCTGGAAAAACGCAAGCAGAAAGGTAAAAAACTATCGCTTTCCGTCATTGGAATGCTGCACCTGCAGGATGATATCCCGGCCGAGTTGGCAGTGGAAGTGATTGAAGAAATCAAGGTGCGTGGGATGTTTAACGCCAGCCCTGAGGTCAAAGCAGCTCTGGCTGAAAGAATGAAATAAAGAACCACACATCAGGCTTGGAGAGTACTCGTGAAAGATGAAATTACCGCACTACTCAACGACAAATTGGTCAGGGCTGCTGCAAAACAATGGTCAGCCAGTGGAAAAATTGAACTACTCGATAACGTAGCCAACTTTGTGTATCAATTTCAAAGTGAGGGTAAATGGAAGATTCTGCGCATCACCCACAGCTCACATCGCTCTGAGGATCAGATCCTGGCTGAATTGGATTGGGTGAACTTCCTGGATGAGCATGCTGTTCCAGTTGCCCGTCCCTGTCTCTCAAAGAATCAACAATTGACAGAGACTTATCCGGTGGGAGATACTTACTTTACAGCCGTGGTGTTTGAGTTTGCAGCCGGTCAATTGATCGAAAACGCTGATCCGGCTGAATGGAATCCTGGCTTGTTTCATAGCATGGGAAGCATCATCGGAAGCATGCATCGAGTTGCCAAAGTTTACCATCCCGCTCATTTGTCTCAAAGGCGACCTCACTGGTATGAGGACGACCAGATACTGAACGCTCGCCAATACCTGCCACCCGAACAATTACAGGCTGCAGATGAATTGGAGGAAATCCTTCAACAATTCAGTCAGTTACCAAAAAGCCCGGATGATTATGGTCTCATACACAGTGATGTAAACCCAACCAATTTCCATGTCGACAATGGCAAGATCACGCTCTTCGATTTTGATGATTGTGCCTACAACTGGTTTGTAAACGATATTGCAGTCGCTATGCCGTTGTATTCCAGTATGTTTAAAAAACCGGATTGGGAGACGCGGCTGTGTGAATTTATTGTCTCATTCATGCGTGGCTATCATGAAGAAAACCATCTGGATGACAAGTGGTTGACCCTGCTGCCTATCTGTATGCGGCTGCAGAACCTGATCACATTGGTGGCAATGCATCAGGCCAATGTGCCTGGATCGCAATACCATTCTTTTTATGAATTGGTGCTGAAGACCTACCGTGAAGGTCATCCGCTATTTGAATTTGACTTTCGGGAAGTGTGCAAATTCCTGGATTAATTTCAATGTGATCGTCGTAATCGTCCTGTTTGCAGGACAAAAAATGCCATTTTTGTCTTGTGCGTGGAACGATAATATCGTATAATCGTCTTGTGCACAGAATGAAACGGAGATGATTGAATGCCAATAGAAATAAACCGTCTGAAAACAGTTTTAATCGATTCAATTGAAAATATTCAGCAAATAAAAATTGTGCGCCGAGAAATTCAATTGGAAGCCCAAGTGCCATATATTTTCGTTGGTGTTCGACATTGTGGAAAATCATTTTTAATTTATCAACAGATGTTTGATCTGGTCGCTAACGGACACAGCTGGGAAGAGTTCCTTTACATCAATTTTGAGGATGAAAGACTCATCGGATTTGATTCCTCAGACTTTAATACACTTTTGGAAGCCCATTACTCATTGTATCAAAAGAAGTCGATTTTATTCTTGGATGAAATTCAAATTATCGATGGATGGGAAAAATTTGCACGGCGTATGGCCGATGAAAAACGGATCGTATACATAACAGGCAGTAATGCAAAAATGTTAAGCTCTGAAATGGCTTCGACTCTTGGAGGTAGATATCTCGTGGTACTGGTTTATACCTACTCCTTCGGAGAGTATTTAAGAGCCCGCGATATAGATTTGGACGAAAAATTTTTATTATCAACCTCTGGCAAAGGTAAAATTATCAACTTGTTTGAAGACTATTTTTATTATGGAGGTTTTCCTGACCTTACCCAAATCACTTTGAAGAGAAATTATTTAAATAGCATTTATAACAAAATATTCTTAGGTGACATTGTCTTGCGTTATGGCGTGATAAATCACAAGGCACTTAAGATTTTGATGAAAAAGCTTGCAGAAACTGTTCGTAATCCGATTTCTTATTCCAGACTAACCAATATTGTTAAATCTGTTGGCATTGGAGTCGGAAAAAACACGATTATTAGTTATCTCCAATATGCTGAAGAATCACAGCTCATTTTTTCGGTGGAAAATTACGCGTCTACACTAGTACAAAGAACGACTACACCCAAATACTATTTTGTAGATAATGGATTATTGAACCTCTTTTTGATTAATTCCGAAGCTGCTTTACTTGAAAACCTGGTAGCAATAGCTTTGGTGAAAAAATACGGAAGAGATCAGGCGGTATACTATTATGAAAAAAACATTGAGGTTGATTTTTATATTCCCAGCGCGTCTTTAGCGATACAGGTATGTTATTCATTAAAGGATCCGATAACTTATGATCGGGAAGTCAATGCATTATACAAGTTGTCAAATCATCTTCATTGCGATAAATTAATGATCATAACATATGACGAAGAGGGTGTGATTAGAGAAAAAGGGCTTGAACTAGAACTGGTTCCTGTTTGGAAATGGCTCATAGATTGAAAGTGGATGAATGTCTCAAATCAGTCGTGTAACCCGCACCAAACAGGATGCCAGATTTGCTTATAACAAGCTCAGCCGTTGGTATGATCTCATGGCGGGCGACTTTGAGCGCAAACCCCGCAATGCAGCCATTCACCAATTAGCTCCCGGTATTGGAGAGAACATACTTGAGATTGGATGTGGCACTGGCCAGGCGATAGTAAAGATGGCAGAGCTCGTGGGTCGATCCGGCAAGATCATCGGTATCGATATTTCAAACGGAATGCTCAATATTGCTCAAGCCAGGGTGAGAAAGATGGGATTAGATGGTCAGGTTAAGTTGCTTTGTGGCGACGGGATGCAGTTGCCATTTAACACAGGATATTTTGATGGGATATTAATCAGTTTCACATTGGAGCTGTTTGATTCCCCCGAGATTCCGCTGGTGTTGGCGGAATGCAGAAGATGCCTGCGAACGGGCGGGCGAATCAGTGTTGTGGGATTATCCCGAAAGCATCCCAATTTCATGACCCGACTCTATGAATGGCTTCACAGCAAGTTCCCTCTGTTCTTTGATTGCCGGCCCATTTTTGTTCAGCAATCTTTACAAACTGTCGGTTTTCATACTCAATCCGTTATTGATCTTTCTATGATGGGTTTGAAAGCTGAACTTGTCTTAGCCATAAAACAAGTATCTACAAAGTACATTAATCGTTCGGATGACAAGTTGGGATAATTTTGTATAATAAAAACCAGGAGTGAATGAAAATGACAATATCAATCATCCTGTTATTGATTATTCTGGTTGTCGCATTGTTGTTTTTCTCGTTTGAATGGATTCCGCCGGACGTGACAGCGTTAGGCGTTCTGGTTGCATTAATAGTTTTTGGATTGGTCCCTCTTGATCAGGCTTTTTCTGGCTTTGGGAGTGACACCTTTATTTTATTGATGGGGCTCTTAATCATGACTGCAGCCTTGATGCGCACAGGTGTAGTCGAAGTCGTTGGGCGTACTTTGCTGCACTACACTGCCAATCATCCAGGTAGCTTGCTGCCAGCCACCATGATTGCAGTGGCTATTATGAGCACTTTCATCAATAATACAGCTGCAGCAGCGTTTTTCTTGCCTGTGATTTTAGGTTTAAGTCAAAGGGCAAAATTTAGTGCCTCACGACTGTTGATGCCCATGGCATTTGCTGCAATTTTGTCAAGTTCTGTGACATTAGTCGCGACATCCACCAACGTTGTGGTCAGTGGCTTGATTACACAATTTGGTCTTGAACCCATTGGAATGTTTGAATTGACCCCAGTGGGTTTGCCCGTCTTGATTGTTGGGTTATTATATATGATGTTTGTTGGAAAACGTCTGATCCCAGAGCGGTCTTCCCAAAATGACATGGCTGATAGTTTCGATCTTCGTCCATATCTTGCTGAGTTGAGAATATTACCTGACTCCAATTTAGCAGGAAACACCCTGGCGCAATCAAACATTGGTCGGAATTTTGATCTCACTGTTTTGGCCATTATCCGCGAAGGGAAACGAAAATTGAATCCACCAGCAGATACCCTGTTGCAGGCGGGAGATGCGTTACTGGTGGAAGGCGCCTCAGAGTCAATTCTAAAAATAAAAGATGTTGCTGGAATTGATATCCAGGCTGATCTCAAGTTTTCCGATGAAGGTTTAAATGCAGAAGAGCTCCATTTGGCTGAGGTGGTTCTGTTACCTCGTTCTCCTTTCATTGGGCGAACATTAAAAGGTCTAAAAATGCGGGAACGCTTTGACCTTCAGGTGGTTGCCATTAATCGTCGCACGGGTATTATTCACTCAAAGATCGCTGATACCCGGCTTCAATTAGGTGATGTTTTACTGGTACAGGGGAATCGGAATCAAATCAAAGCGCTACAGGCAGAAAATGCATTTGATGTTTTAGGGGTTTTGGAAGTCCAACGTTTCAACCGAAAGCAAGCAATAACGGTTGTTGGAATTTTTGCGGGGGCTTTTATTTTAGGCTCATTAAAAATAATTGCGCTCCCCGTAGCGATGTTGCTCGGTGCCTTGCTGGTGTTTGTTACTCGCTGCATTACCCCGGACGAAGCGTACCGGCAAGTGGATTGGAAGGTTTTGATCCTGATTGGTTGTATGCTGGCGCTGGGTGTGGCGATGCAGACGACTGGTACCGCTCAATACCTGGCTGATTTACTAACAGAATTGGTGGGAAATTTAAATCCACTCTGGTTGCTCACCGGCTTTTTTGCTCTGACCGTATTGCTTACGCAACCGATGTCTAACCAGGCAGCAGCGGCAGTGGTGATTCCAGTTGCTGTTCAAACAGCCATCCAGCTTGGTCTCAATCCACGCACCTTTGCAATGATGATCGCCATCGCAGCCAGCACATCCTACCTGACACCCCTTGAACCTGCCTGTCTGATGGTGTATGGACCAGGGCGCTATCGTTTCATGGACTTTCTCAAGGTGGGTGGCCTGCTGACAATTGCCGTATATCTGATAGCCATCATCCTGACACCTTTGCTGTGGCCATTGTAGAACAGGTCACACATGTTTATTTCGCGTCTGAAGCATGGTTTGGATACCGAATCGCCTGATTTGGCATGAAAACCTGAATGAACAATTGATAGTTAAAAATGCTATTGTGTAAAGACTTTTAGACAGTATATCCTTCCAAGGAGAGAGATGACTACAATTCATGGAAAATATATATTGCTGACCGGGGGTTCGAGAGGTATTGGGCCAGTCATAGCCGAAGCTCTGGCAGCACGCGGAGCGCACCTTGCTCTGGCTGCGCGATCCGAAGAAGGCTTACTGGCAACTGCCAACCAATTGAGTAAATTTGGAACAAAAACAATGATTGTAGCGGTTGATCTGTCACAAGCCTCGGAACAGATGGAACTAGTCGAAACTGTCATGAACAACTTCGGTAGAATTGATATTCTGATTAATAATGCCGGGCTGGAGACCGAAGGTGCCTATCTGGATCTGTCCTGGGAGGCGATCCAGAAAACCGTTGAGGTTAACCTGCTGGCACCTATGAGGTTAACTCATCTGGTGTTACCAACCATGATTGCTCAAAAATCCGGCCACATCGTCAATATTGCCTCTGTAGCAGCTAAAATCGGAGCGCCCTATGCCGCCACCTATTGCGCTACCAAAGCCGGATTAGCTGAATGGACACGTGCATTACGACTGGAATTGGAGGGCAATGGTATTCATTTTTCAACCATTCTCCCCGGCTACATTAACGAGGTAGGCATGTTTGCCAAATTTCAAATCCAGTCGCCCTCTTTAATAGGATCTACCAACCCTGACGAAGTTGCCAGAGCGGTGGTGAAAGCCATCGAAAAAGATAAATTGGAGTTATTCGTAAATTCTTCACCAGCTCGAATGTTAAGTGTTGCCTGTGAAATTTCTCCTGCCCTGGGAGATTGGCTGAAAAAAATTCTCGGTGTGGTTGACTTCCAACGCAAGAAGGTGGAGAAAAAATGGTGACCTGGGATTCAAAAATTAAAACAGAGAGCATGTCCTGGTTGTTGGAAGATGAGAGTCCGGGTGTGCGCTATCTGGCATTACGGGATTTGCTGGACATGCCAACTGAAGATTCTGAACTGATCAAAGCCAGGGAAAGGGCTCACCGGGAAGGACCGATCGCCAAAATTCTGGATGCCATGCACCCGGACGGATATTGGATCGAACCCGGACCCGGCTATCTACCGAAATATACCAGTACCGTCTGGTCCATCATCCTGTTAGGGCAACTCGGGGCTAAAATTGATATGGATCCACGCATCCATTTAGCCTGCGGTTATTTGGGTGAATAATTTTATCCGTGTGGCTTTTTCCCGGTCTCATTTTCACAAATGGTAAAAATCTGTGTTTTGGCTTCACTTTGATTTTGGTTCCACGAATCGGACTGATTTTGTATTTTTTGAATACACTTTTATAAATTTCGAAAATTCCTTTTGCGTTTAACCCCATTTTTTTAAGAGAATATTTTTTGGGTCGTTTGTATTTCTCTTGACGGCGAATCATTCTGCGCAAGCGACGTTTGAAAGCCGGATAAACGGTGAATCCCAGGTCTTCATAAATCTCTCGCACACAGGCTTCGGGATTTTCCATTAATTGATCATAATATACAAAATGGAATTGTTTCCGGGGAAGTGTTTTCAATATCTCATATGGATGTAGATAATAATCTTTGACCATGTCCAGAATCTGTTCTTTGTATGGAAACTCTTCATTCGGTTCCAAAGTCACATGCCATTTAAATGACCACAAATTGATGGAGGAAGGCACCACCTCATAAGGAGAGCGCACAATGTAGATAAATTTTGCATCCGGAAATGCTTCGATCAGGGTGGTGATATGCCCTGAAAAAGAAGGGCTTTTGGAGAGATACACCTTTTTGCCACCATGGAAGAAGAGGTGACGTTGAATACAACTCCGATAATACTTCATGATGCGTTCTTTTTGTTTTTGATTCAGCAGCTTATCAAAGTATGCATATCCGGGGAGTTTGCCATCTTCAAATTCAGGAAATAAGTTCAATGCGATCACACCAGACCAGATATGCGCCAGTAAATTCTCATCTTCTTCCGGTTCACGTATACCCATTTTGTGAAAATATACCGGTCCCTGGGCAAATTTTTCCCACAGGTAATCAAAGGTTCGCACCACCGGGCTGCCAAAAAACTGGTCAATCACACCAATCAGGTGTAAGAACTTGCGTTGAACAATGGAAGGGGCGATAAAGATCTCCCAACCCGTCATCGATGTAAAGCGCCGGTAATCAAAAGATAGATAGCGGTGCAGCAATGTCGTCCCGCTACGATAATTGCCTATTACAAAAACGGGGTTGGTAATCTTAAGATTTTCAAAATTTGGATAGACTATTTTGTCCAGCAAAAAACCAAACCAGTTAGAAAACTCAATAATCGGAAAGAGGAAATAAAACAGTGCCAGAACAATGATGCGTCGCGGTCGCAATGCAAAATTTGTGTTGGCAGAGCGAAAGAGAGCCTGGTAGGTGTGTTTGATACCTAAACGAAGATTAAAAGTCATAGTTACAGGCACAAATATATCATAAATATTTGAGGGGGAAGTTTAAATTTAGTTTAAGAAATTGAATTATGCTATGATGGTTACGAAAACCGATAAGACTTTGGTGCATTGCACCTGGCATTAGAATCAAAAGTATAATTTTCCGAATGGGTAAAGATGATTGTCCACCTTGCAATCATTAAAATCCCGGTTCAGACAATTTCTGTAAAGTGTCTCTTGACAATTATTGATTTGTGTTTATAATCTTTTCAATGATTAATTTATTCAGCCCAGTTTCAGTTTCCAAGAAGGCCAAGACCATCCATTTGTAAAATTGTCTGGCTGATTTGTTTAATATATTATCCTCTTTCCCTGCCGGACATGGCGGGGATTTTTTTTGAAAAGGTTACGATGAACACTAAAAATTTGATCAATATCACAAAGAAGAATGGTAAGAAATTCAATCCGGATTGGCATCTGGAGAGTTTTTAATTTCTTAAACATCATTAACGAATGATCAGGAAAAAAAGCTCACCAGACGGTGGGCTTTTTTATTTTTGAAAGGAAAACATGAGAGTAGGAATTTTATTTTCAAGAATTCGCAAAGAAGAAAAAATGATAATGGAAAGTTTGCTGGAACGGGGCATCGAATTTGATTTGATTGATGTCCGCGAGGCTGTTTTCGATTTGCATCAAATGGATCGCTGGTTTCAATACGATTTGTTCCTGGATCGTTGTATCAGTCACTCGCAGGCACAAACTGTACTGGAGATCTTTCAAGCCTGGGGAATTCCCACGGTGAATTCCGCGCACACCTTACGGATGTGTGGCGATAAAAAGAACACCTCCCTGGCTTTGATCCGTAACCAGATCCCCACTCCTCAGGTGCGTTTGGCGCTTACTCCAGAAACTGCCCTGCAAGCGATTGAGGAGATGGGCTACCCGGTGGTGCTTAAACCGACAGTGGGGTCCTGGGGTCGCTTGTTAGCCAAGATTACCACCCGCGAAGCAGCCGAAGCCATTCTGGAACATAAAGCCGCTCTCCCTTCCGTGCAACATTCCATTTTTTATATTCAGGAATTCATCCAGAAAGGTGACCGGGACATTCGTTCATTTGTGGTAGGTGGGGAAACCATCTGTGCCATCACTCGTCGTTCGGATCATTGGATTACGAACACTGCTCGTGGCGGTATTGCAGAAAATTGCCCGGTCACAGAGGAAATTGATCGCCTTTCGGTTGCAGCCGCCAGAGCGGTTGGAGGAGATATTGTTGCAGTAGACCTCATGCAGGATGCAGAAGGAAAACTGTGGGTCAATGAGGTCAACCACACCATGGAGTTTAAAAACAGTGTTGAACCCACTGGTGTTGATATACCAGGAAAAATGGTTGATTACCTGGTCGATTATACAGTCAATCACATTTATTAAGAAGTCGCTATCCAACGATCACAGGAGCAAAAAAATGAGTTTAGAAAATTTTAGCATCATTGAATCAACATTACGAGAAGGGGAACAATTCGTCAACACGTTTTTTACACAGGACCAAAAAATTGAAATTGCACGTTTATTAGATGAATTCGGAGTTGAGTATCTGGAGTTAACCACCCCCCAGGCATCTCCACAGAGTGAACGGGATTGCGTCGCCATCGCCAATCTGGGACTGAACGCAAAAATTGTGACCCACACACGCTGTACCCTTGAGGATGTCAAACGGGCGGTTGATACTGGAGTGGATGGCGTAGATGTGGTCATCGGAACCTCCTCGCAATTACGTAATTTCAGCCATGGCAAAAGTGTGCCCGAGATTATCGAACTGGCACAGGAAGTCTTTGGATATTTGAAATCACAAAATGTGGAAATGCGCTTTTCAACTGAAGATAGCTTACGCAGCGACCCCCAAGATTTATATGCGGTTTACGAAGCAGTGGATGCCATTGGCATCAACCGGGTTGGGATTGCTGACACAGTAGGCATCGGCACCCCGATGCAGGTTTATAACCTGGTATCTGAACTCCGCAAAAGGGTAAAAGCAGATATTGAATTTCATGGTCACAATGATACCGGCTGTGCCATAGCCAACGCTTATGCAGCATTGGAGGCAGGTGCCACGCATGTTGATACCAGTGTTTTAGGCATCGGTGAACGCAATGGAATTACACCGTTGGGTGGTTTAATAGCGCGTCTTTATGCGATTAATCCGGTCCTGGTAGCTAAATACAACTTGCTGCTTTTGGTTGAGCTGGATCAACGCATTGCTGAATTGGTACAGGTCGATATTCCCTTCAATAATTACATCACTGGTTTCTCGGCATTTACCCACAAAGCCGGCATCCATGCCAAAGCGATTTTAAACAACCCATCTACCTATGAAGTTTTATCTCCTGAGGATTTTGGTTTGACCCGCTATATCAACATTGCCCATCGTTTAACCGGCTGGAACGCCATCAAGTACCGCGCTGAACAATTGGGGTTGGACTTAAGTGATAGCCACATCAAACATATCACCAAAGAGGTCAAACGAAATTCGGATGAACGTCCATTGACGCTGGATGATGTCGATACAATTTTATATCGGGAATACCACCAACAGATTGAGGGTACAAAAACGAATCAACCAGTAAGTATGGCAGGAGATTAATCGATGGGTCAGACATTAACCGAAAAAATCTTTTCAAACTCGCTTGGACGGGTGGTTCAGGCCGGTGAAATTGTTGTTGTTCAACCGGATGTGGTCATGAGCCATGATTCGCTTACCCCCGGAATAATTGACGTATTACAACAAGATTTTGGTAGAAATACTGTCAAATTTCCCAATCAACTTGTGTTTTCATTTGATCACGTAGCTCCTGCGTCAACAGTAGGAACAGCTGAAAATCAGAATAAAGTCCGTGCCTTCGCTCAAAGAAACAATATTCGTTTATTTGAAGTAGGCAGAGGAATCTGTCATCAGGTGTTAGTCGAAGAGGGCATTGCACAACCTGGATTTATCGTACTGGGTGCAGATTCTCATTCCACCAGTTATGGTGCTGTGGGGGCGTTTGGATCAGGGATGGGGTCCACAGATGTGGCTGCTATCTGGGCAACAGGAAAAACATGGTTGCGTGTCCCGGAGACGGTGCGTGTTCTGATAACCAGTAGATTTCAACCTGGTGTTGGACCTAAAGACCTGGCATTAAAAATTGGCCGCGAATTGACCATTTCCGGTGCTACCTACCAGACGATCGAATACCATGGTCTGGATTGGATGCCATTACATGGTCGTCAGACCCTTTGCAGTATGGCTGTTGAATTGGGAGCCAAAGCAGGCATCGTTCCTCCATCTGGTGAGATAAGAAGACGTTTCACCGTTCCAGAATGGTTGTTCGTCGATGAAGATGCTGAATATGTACGCACATTGGAGATCAATCTGGATGACTTGCAACCACAAATTGCCATCCCCCATGCTGTGGACCATGTGGTCGATCTCTCCACGGTGGCGGGTATGAAATTTCACCAGATCTTTCTGGGTACCTGCACCAATGGTCGCTATGAGGATATGCGTGAGGCAGCGTCCATACTGGAAGGCAAACAAATTTCGGACCAGGTCCGAATGATCGTCACCCCGGCTTCAAGCCAGGAGTTGTTGAAAGCCACACAGGACGGTACCCTGGCTACCTTAATTACTGCCGGTGCGACGATCACCACCCCAGGGTGTGGAGCCTGTATGGGACGTCATCAGGGTACCCTGGCGAAAAACGATGTTTGTTTATCGACCGGGAATCGTAATTTTAAAGGCCGCATGGGTGACCCAACCTCCAGTATTTATCTGGTGTCCCCGGCAGTAGCTGCTGCATCCGCCCTTTACGGGGTCGTCACTGATCCCACGTCATTGTAGAAAGAAGGATATATGTCCATTATTTGGAAATTTGGAAATGATGTAGACACCGATCAAATCGTACCTGGTAGATATGCCCCTTATATGCGCCCGAATGAGGATGTTGGTAAAGCTGCTTTTATCGAAGCACATCCTGAATTTAATAAACTGGCAGAACCTGGCGATATTATTGTTGCGGGTGAAAATTTTGGGTGCGGTTCTTCGCGTGAATATGCCGTTTTGGCATTAAAACGTAGGCAAATTGGAGCAATCATAGCAAAAAGCTTTGCCAGAATCTTCTACCGCAATGCCATTAACCTTGGTTTGATCTTAATTGAAGCGCCACAGGTAGTTGATGAATTATCTGATCATGATTTGTGTACGCTTGATCTGGATGAAAATCGCCTGGAAGTTGGAAATCATATACATCGCCTTCCGGAAATATCACCATTTGCCCGAGAGATCGTGAGCGCAGGTGGCCTGGTGGCTTATATTCAAACAAATAGTCGATTACCAGGCGAATAAAAATGGAGGACTATCAATGCCAAAATTATGCGTAATCCCAGGTGACGGAATTGGGTTGGAAGTTATTCCTGCTGCTGTTCAGGTACTTGAAAAGATAATGCCTGACATTGAGATAGTTTATGCCGAAGCAGGCTGGAATTGTTTTCAAAAACACGGTGTGTCGGTATTACCACAGACCCTGGATGCCATAAGGGATTGTGGGGCTGCGATGTTTGGCGCAGTTTCTTCCCCTTCACATCAAGTACAGGGATATCGCTCTGCCATTCTAACATTGCGCCAGGAATTGGATCTATTTGTTAATCTTCGTCCGGTGCGTAGTTTACCTGTTGTTTCTCCTCGCGCGGATATTGATATGATCCTGGTGCGTGAGAATAGTGAGGGCTTATATTCCGGGTTGGAGACCATTCAGGATGGACGGGCGACAGCTACCCGGGTGATCACCAGACAGGCTTCTTTTCGAATTGCCAAACAAAGTATGCGCATCATGCAGCAACTGAATAGAAAGAAATTATCGATTATTCATAAAGCAAATATTTTACCTTTAACCGATGGACTGTTTCGTGATACCGTTCGTGAAGTTGTTTCTTCTTATGAGCAGCGGGGATATCGTATCAATGTAGAAGAGATATTGGTGGATGTAGCTGCTTTTCGGATGCTAAGTAATCCACAAAAATATGATGTGCTGGTAACAACAAATTTATTTGGTGATATCCTCTCAGATGCTGCTGCATATTGGTGTGGTGGGTTGGGAATGGCACCTTCGCTCAACTTGGGTGAGGGAATTGGACTGGCTGAACCTGTACACGGGTCAGCACCTGATATTGCCGGAAAAGGAATAGCGAATCCGATTGCAGCGATTTTGAGTGCTGCTTTACTCGTTCGTTTTATCTGGCAACAACAGGAAGCTGCCAATCAAATTGAAGCTGCAGTCCACCAAACCTTGATTGAATTCGGCGATATTGGAATCAATCCCATCGTACATACGCCGGGTACGCAGGTGATCCTTAATCGCATTCTTGCCAATTTGTGAAGATATGTTGGTGATGATATGTATATAAATCCAGTTCTTAAAACCAAAATAAAAATTCGTTTCTGGCAATTGCTTGACATTCTTCTGTACCTCCAGTACACTATTGCCTACTATGATCCCAACAAGTGCTATTCTTCGTCGTCGTGTTCGTCGTAACCGCATCCTCTCCGCAGGGAAGACGGGCATTAGTGCTTTAATGGGTTAATTTTTTTTAGTTATTTCAAAGCAAAAGGCTCTCCTTCCCGGAGAGCCTTTTTTGTTTCCAATAATCGATAAGTGAGGTCTGTATGATGAATAAAAAAGAAGTAAAAAAAGTTGTGTTAGCCTATTCCGGTGGATTGGATACTTCTGTGATTGTCCCCTGGTTGAAGGAGAATTATGGTTGCGAAGTGGTCTGCTTTTGTGCAGATGTCGGCCAGGCGGAGGAGTTGGATGGCCTGGAAGAGAAAGCACTGGCATCCGGTGCCAGCCAATTAATCATTCGCGATCTAAAGGATGAATTTGTGGAGGACTATATCTTCCCAACCATGAAAGCCGGTGCCATTTATGAACGAAAATACCTGTTGGGCACCTCCATGGCACGGCCATTAATTGCTAAACATATGATTGATGTGGCTCACGAAGTCGGAGCGGACGCATTATCCCACGGAGCAACCGGCAAGGGAAATGATCAGGTGCGTTTTGAATTGACTTTTGCTGCATTGGACCCGCGCTTACAGGTAATTGCTCCCTGGAGAGAATGGGGTATCCGCTCTCGAGAAGATGCAATCAAGTATGCTAAAGAACACAAGGTGCCGGTAACTGCCACGGAAAAGTCAATTTACAGCCGTGATCGTAA
>JAHYJK010000064.1 GCA_019429225.1 Anaerolineaceae bacterium | reverse complement strand
TAATGGGGTTTACAACCCCAGCCTATTTATCACTTCATTAGGAGGAAGAAATGAAGAAATTTCAATACATTGTTTTTGTGTTAGTTCTCTCCATGGCATTGGTTTTGTCTGCCTGTCAACCGACAGCAACCCCAGAACCAGCACCCGTTGAAGAACCTGCCGAACCGGTTGTCGAACCGACCAAAGCGCCTGAGCCAACCGCTGTACCACCAACACCTGAACCAACAGCTGAACCAGCGATTGGTTCTGAAGAGCACCCCATTAAAGTTTTATTTGTGCCTTCAGTAGATGTTGACTTCATGATTTCCAGTGGTGATTTGATTGCCCAGGCTTTGAATGAAGCTACAGGACTTTTCTTTGAAGTTGCAGTGCCAACTTCATATGCAGCCACAATCGAGGAAATGTGTGCATCACCTACAGACACCATCGGTTTTATTCCTGCATTAGGTTATGCCTTAGCCAGTCAATTGTGTGGTGTTGAGCCTGGTTTAGCTTCTGTTCGTTATGGTTGGAATGTTTATTGGACAGAGTTTGTTGTAGCACGTGATAGTGATTATCAAGCTCTGGAAGATTTAGATGGCGCAACATGGGCATTCCCGGATGCTGGTTCAACATCTGGTTATCTATATCCAAAAGCGATTTTTGCGGATCTAGGAATTGCTCCAGGTGAAGAAGTAGAAGCTGGTGGCCATCCACAAGCAGTAAAAGCTGTTTACAATGGCGAAGCTGATGTAGCAACTGTTTATTTCAGTGCTCCTTTATTACCTGAAGGAAATTGGGCAATGGGCGATGATCCTGATGTACCTGATGAAGTTGTGGATGAATGTGGTCCTAATGCTGATGGCAAATTATACTGCGGTGAATATCGAGTATTAGATGCGCGTGCTGCAATCCTTACAGAAGCACCTGATGTCGTCCAAAAAGTAAGAATTTTAGGTCTCTCATCCGAAATTCCTAACGACACAATGTCATTCTCCCCAGATTTTCCTGAAGATTTGAGACAAATCATTATGGATGCTATTGTGGAGTATATTGGATCTGAAGCATGTGCAGAGACATTATGTAATGAAAAATTCTATGATTGGACCGGAGCTGCCCCCATTTTTGATGAAAACTTTGACGGTGTTCGTCTGTTAATGGAAGCACAAGGAATAACACTCGAAAATCTAGGACAATAATTAATTCAAAAAAGCAAAACTCAGTCCCTTACGATATGTAATGGGACTGAGTTTGTATTCAATAAATTTTAAAAAATTCACAGATTAATGCATATAAAAAAATAGGATATAAAAATGCTGGAAATTATAAATTTAACTAAAGTTTATGAAGGAAATGTTCAAGCTTTAGATAATGTCAGTTTCAATGTGCAACCAGGGGAGTTCCTAGCCGTAATTGGTTTAAGCGGTTCAGGAAAATCAACCTTATTAAGATGCATCAATCGTCTTGTTGAACCCACGAATGGCGAAGTAATTTGGGATGGCGTTGATGTGACTAAAGCGGGTCCGGATGAATTAAGACGTATTCGCAGACAAATAGGGATGATTTTTCAGCATTTTAATTTAGTTGAACGATCGAAGGTGTTAACCAATGTGCTGGCAGGAAGATTGGGATACACAAATCCTGCCATGAGTTTAGTCAATCGGTTTTCTAAAAGTGATGTTGAGATGGCTTATAAGCAACTAGAAAGAGTTGGCATCACTGACCAGGCCAATAAAAGAGCCGATGAATTGAGTGGCGGTCAGCAACAACGCGTATCGATTGCCAGAGCTATGATGCAAAATCCTAAAATTATTTTGGCAGATGAACCTGTTGCCAGCCTAGACCCAGTGTTGGCACATTCCATTATGCAATATCTTGAAAAAATTAATAAAGAGGATGGTGTAACAATAATTTGCAGTTTACATTTCTTAGACCTTGTTCATCGTTATGCTAATCGTGCTATTGCGCTAAACGCTGGTGTTCTAATGTTTGATGGTGCGCCTAAGGAAATCGATGATGGTAAATTTAAAGAAATCTATGGCAAAGAGGCCGAAAGAGTCGGATGAGGTGTGATTTGAAAAAGAAAAGTTCAATTCTTAAATCTTTACGTACAGGCCTATTAATTGCAATCAGCATTATTGTTTTTGCCTATGCCTTTCAAGTTACCAATGTCAATTTTGAAACAACAAGGTCGGAAGTTCGTATTACGCAATTAACACGTGTATTACGCGCACTAGCCAAACCAGAATTAGTTAAATACGATACAACTGAAGAAGAAATTTCGACTCCTTTCTATTTGCCGTGTCCTGAAAACAATGAAATTGAAGAAATTGAAAAAAATGCGAACGAAGCTTACATCCAGACTTCCGTTATATGTGCTTCTCCAAAAGAAACCATCACTGTTGAAGGCTTCAATATGCCGGCTAACATTAAGGGCCCTGTAAATTTTCTGGCAGCAAGTGGCGTAAAACGACAATTAGCGAATTTCGAAACAAACAGTGAGGGGTATTTTACTGTTGATGTAGTAATTCCTACGAGACAGCCCGTCGCAGAAGCCCAATACATTACTGCAACCATAAGAACCACAACTGGATTACCAAAATGGACTGAAACCGCAAAAGCTACCTGGGATAAAATCATAGAGACCGTTTTTATTGCTCTTCTGGCAACCACGATTGGTACAGCAGCCTCTATTCCAATAAGCTTCATTGCCGCAAGAAACCTGATGAAAGATTCAACAAGTACGCCAACCAGTACTGCTCTAAATATTATCGGATTTCCGATTGGCGCCTATCTTGGATATATTTTTAGCAAGTGGGTTATTGATTTACTATCTCCGCTTGAAAAGAACGTTTTTGTTACACTCATTGGGTTGATCATTTCTGGTTTAATTGCCTATCTTTCATTACGGAAAGGATTGCCTTCTGAAGATATTAAGAAACCAAGCACCAGTGTTAGGATTCAAAGGTTTATCTTTATTTTCATTGCCGGGTTGATGACTATTATTTCCATTATTCTTTTTGGTGAATTCACAAAATTGATCGGGAACGCATTAGAGAATATATTAGGACCAATTGGCTTTCTGGGTTATGCACTATTCCAAATTGGCGATATTACTTTAATGTTAGTGCCTGCAATAACGGCGATCGCCTTTGGCGGTGTCGTTGTTAGTTTGTTCAACAAAGTAGGACTTTCTTTACAAGATAACTTGAACACCAAAATTCTGAAGATTATTAATATTTTGCTCAGTACTATTGCTGGTGCAATTTTATTTGCTTTGGTTATGGCGGTAATTAATTGGTTTTACCAGTTCAATAATCCAAGAATTTCTTTGTACTATCCAGTATTAATTGGTGGATTCGCTGGATTTATATTGGCTGTCATTGCTAAACCAAAACACCCATTACCTACCGGTTTTATTATCTATACGGTCACCAGAACGATTCTGAATGCCCTTCGCTCAATTGAGCCGTTGGTAATGGCTATTATTGCAGTAATTTGGGTGGGTATTGGTCCATTCGCCGGTTCACTGGCTTTGGCTCTGCATACAATAGCAGCATTGGCAAAATTGTACTCGGAACAAGTTGAAAGTATTGACGATGGCCCACTTGAAGCTATCCATGCAACAGGCGCAAACAAGTTACAGACAATTGTTTTTGCTGTCATTCCTCAGATTATTCCTCCTTACATTTCATTTACCATGTATCGCTGGGACATCAATGTAAGAATGTCGACGATTATCGGTTTCGTCGGTGGCGGTGGTATTGGATTCCTATTACAACAAAATATCAACCTCTTAAGTTATCGTGCAGCTTCTGTGCAAATGTTGGCAATTGCGGTTGTTGTTGCTAGCATGGATTATGTCAGTTCGAAAATAAGAGAGCGAATCGTTTAGGATATTAAACCTTTATAAAAAATAAAAATTAAAATCAGAATAGTTTTTTCTATTCTGATTTTAATTTAATTGCGTATAGCCATTTAGTATCATTATTTGAATTATAATAACCATATCCATGATAAATAAAACAACAAAATTAAGTTCAAAACAAGAATTTCAATTGAAGGGGAGTGCAGACCTTGCATTTGCGGTAGTAGTTTTAGCTTCATATTTCGCAATGTTTAGTACTCTTAGAGAAACAAATTTGGTCCAACTTTTGATTATGGTTGTACTTGGAATTGCTTACATCGGTATTGGAATCTATGGATACAATTTTGCTACTAAACAAAAAAATCCAACCTGGATCCTTATTTACTTTCTAATCCAAATACCAATTGGCTCCATTATTGTTTACCTGGGAAACGGATCTGGATTTTCAGCCATATTACTGCTTCCTTTAGCAGGGCATGCCGTTGTTTTAGCACCTGGTTATTGGTTATATCTTATAAATTTATTAATCGTATTAGGCTATGTATGGGCAGTGAGGCAATACACCGGAAACTTAAACGAGGTTTGGTCTTCTCTCCCAACAATATTAGCTGGTCTAATTTATATAATGGTTTTTACTCAAATGGCTATTGATGAAGAAAGATCAAAAAGAGAAGTAGAAAGATTGGTTTTGGAACTTGAAGATGTTAATGAAAAGCTTAGGTCTTATGCAAATGAAGTCGAACAATTAACGGTAATAAAAGAACGTAACCGTATCGCAAGAGAAATTCACGATGGTTTAGGCCATTATTTAACAACGATCCACATGCAATTACAGGCTGCACAAGCCGTTATCAACGAGAATCCAGACAAAGCAATGGACTCAATTGAAAAAGCAAGGTCGCAATCTCAAATTGCGTTGATTGATGTGCGTCGTTCTGTATCAACATTACGTTATGATCAAAGTGAAAAAGAAACAATCAAAGACTCGCTTGATCGCGCCATGAGACCATGTGATTGGATTGGAATTCGGTCGCACTTAGAAATAAATGGAGAAGAAAAATATCTGGATGAAACAATTAAATCAACAATATTTCGAATCGTTCAGGAAACAGTAAATAATACCTGCAAGTATTCTAAAGCAGAAAATTATTATTGTGAGATCAATTATTCTGATCCAAAGAATTTATCTTTACTCATTTATGATGATGGAATTGGTATGAATGAATTTCGGACAGGTTACGGGTTACAAGGGCTTAGAGAAAGAATTGAGCTACTTGATGGTTCTTTAAATTTTCAAACTTCTCCCCAAAAAGGTTTTAGAATAGAAATAGAGTTGCCCTATGATCAAAAAAATTAGATTATTAATCGTTGATGACCAGGAGCTATTCCGTGAAGGTTTATTGACCTTGTTATCCATAAAAAACGATTTCGAAGTTCTGAGTCAATCAAGTTCTGGTGAGGAAGCAATTTTAGCTGCAACAAAGTTCTTACCCGAAGTCATTTTAATGGATTTACGTATGCCAGGAATTGGAGGTGTTGAAGCTACAAAGAGAATTCTTCAACAACATCCAGGTATGAAGATAATAGTTCTCACTACATTTGATGAAGATGATCTGGTTTTTAATGCTTTACATGCTGGTGCGGTGGGTTACTTATTAAAAGATGTGTCACCTGAAAAATTGTTTGAAGCCATCCGAACTGCTTACAAAGGTGAATATTATTTACTCCCATCCATTACGGCAAAAGTAATGGCAGAATTTACCAGATTACCAAGAGCCCCTAAAGTTGATCCAGGCAGTCAATATGAGAATTTATCCAGACGGGAGTTGGAGATATTAAAAATGGTAGCGACTGGGATGAGCAATAAAGAAATTGCCATGTCATTAGTAATAGCTGAAGGTACCGTTAAAAATCATCTGACGAGTATATTTAATAAATTAGATGCACGAGATAGAATGCATGCAGTTCTCATCGCAAAAGAGAGGGGTGTAATTTAATAGGAATCAATCATGACTTTAGCCACATGACTTATGTGAAATTTATCAATAAAATTTACTTTGATCGTTTTTAGTGGAATTTCATATGAACTGGATAAAGAGGATTTCAATTAATGTAGTTTTTCAAATATTCTTAAGTGTTTTATTAGCAACACTTACCTCTTTCTTGTATTTAATTATTTCTGAGTTTGAGCCAACGACATTTTCATTTTTGGGTATATCGTTCATTACGTTTGGATTAATTTGGGGATTTCTATTTATTATCAATTACTTTTTAAAACAAAAACCAGTTGTTTGGCTTTTATTCCCGTTTTTTATATTCACATCCATCGGAATGCCATTTTTACTACAAGAGATCAATTTATTAGATTTTTTTCTTTTTATTGGTGTTGATATTGGTATTTGTTTATTAATCGCAGGTATATATTGGAAATTATTAGGTTTGATAATTCCAGGAGCGTTGCTTGTAGGAATAGCGCCTGGATTATATTTTGCCTGGGAAAATACAAATGCAAATAACCCTTTAGAACAAATTGGAATTATGCTGGTCGGTTTTGCGTTTGGCTGGGGATTAATAACGGTAACCTCCAGAACATTAACCAGAAAAATTGTTTGGTGGCCACTAATTCCTGGTGGAATTTTGGCTGTCATGGGGTGGGGTTTATATACTGCCGGAAATCCTGAGAGTGCTATTGGATTTATTGGTAATACTGGATCGGTTGGATTGATAATCTTTGGTATTTACATTTTATTAATGAGAAGAAGTTTTCATCAATAACAAATTCCTTTATAGGAGTATAATTGCAATCCTGAAATTTTCAGGATCTTTTATTTAATAGGTGAATAATGCTAAAAAAACGAGAAGAAATACGCAATATTGCGATAATTGCACATGTGGACCATGGTAAAACAACTTTATTGGATGCGATGTTAAAACAAACCAAGGTTTTTGCTGAGCACCAAATTGTAAATGAGAGAGTTATGGACTCCTATGATCTTGAGAGAGAAAGGGGAATAACGATCCTCTCTAAGAACACATCAGTTGTTTATCACGATATACGGGCGAATAAGGAAATAAAAATTAATATAATTGATACGCCAGGACATGCTGATTTTGGTGGTGAAGTTGAACGGGTATTGAATATGGTGGATGGGGTTCTTCTATTGGTAGATGCTGCAGAAGGCCCGATGCCACAAACCAGGTTTGTACTAAAAAAGGCGTTGGCAATGGGGAAGAAACCAGTTGTGGTTATCAATAAAATTGATAGAAAAGATGCTGTTCCCCAAAAAGCACTCAATGACACGTTTGACTTATTTATTGAGTTAGGGGCTGATGAGAATCAAGCAAGTTTTTCAATTGTTTACTGTAATGCAGTGTTAGGAAAATCCAGCTTAACTGATTCTGAATTAGATGATGATTTACGTGCCTTATTTGAGACGATCATTGATCAAATTCCAGCCCCGGAAGTTGATAAAGATGCTCCTTTTCAGATGTTGATTGCCAACCTTGGATATGATGAACATTTGGGGACAACCTGTCTGGGAAGAGTCTTTTCAGGTACCGCAAACGAGGGTGAGAATATCATCATCATTAAAAATAATGATCAGATTTTGAATGAAAAAATCAAATATCTATTTGAATTTGAAGGGCTTAAAAAGAAAAGAGCTAAACAAGTAACTGCCGGAGATATTGCCTTCATAGCTGGAATCCATGAAGTAAGTATTGGTGAAACACTTTCTTCTCCTGAAAATACGAAACCTCTACCAAGAATCACAGTTGAGGAACCGACTGTCAAGATGAGCTTTGAAGTGAATAACTCGCCATTTTCTGGAAGATCGGGAAAATTTCTAACAACCCGTCAAATTCGAGAACGTTTATACCGAGAAACAAAAAACAACATGGCTTTGCGGGTTGTGGATACCGAATACGCAGACCGTTTTGTTGTTTCGGGTAGAGGGGAATTACATTTAGCAATACTCATCGAGACAATGCGACGTGAAGGATATGAATTCCAGGTCTCGAAACCAGAAGTAATTTTTCACGAAGATGATAATGGTAAGTTATTAGAACCTTTTGAAGAAGCCATTATTGAAGTGGTCAACGAATATGTAGGTGTGGTAATCGAATTGTTCGGGGGCAGAAGAGGGCAATTATTAAGCATGGAAAATAAATTGGATGCAACGATCCTACGCTATCAAATACCAACGAGAGGTCTTCTCGGACTTCGGCAACAGTTTATGACGATTACACGCGGCCAAGGGATTATTCACACATTTGTTACGGGATATTATCCACATGCAGGTGAAGTCCCCACTCGAAAATCAAGTTCATTGGTTGCCTGGGAAAATGGGGTTTCCAGCACCTATGGATTAAAAAATGCAGAGGAAAGGGGAACTTTATTTATAGAAGCAGGTACAGAAGTTTATGAGGGTATGGTAATCGGAGAAACATTCAACGAGTCCGATATTACCATCAACGTTTGCAAGAAAAAACATCTTACCAATATGCGCTCCGCCAATAAAGATCTCGAATATCGATTATCAACGCCGCGTGAATTATCCCTCGATGAAGCTATGGAATTTCTGGCTGATGATGAACTTCTAGAAGTAACACCAAATGTATTTCGTATCCGCAAAAGAATTCTCAACTCAGATGATAGAGGAAAAGCGTCAAAAGCCAAATTAACATCTATGGAATAATTAGTGTCACAAACAAATCTGATTAAATACCCTCGTAGAACTTTTATTAGGCGAATTTTAAAAGGATTAGTTAGAATATTAGTCGGTTTATTAGTAAAAATCGAAATTACTGGATTAGAAAATTTTCCCAAAACCGGTCCCTACATCGTTGTTGGTAATCATGTTTCTGCACTTGAACCAATACTAATGGTTATTTACACACCCCAGCAATTAGAATATTTAGGAACAGGGGATATACCTATTGATCCAAGAATGTCATTTATATCAAGTTTGTATCGATTTATTCCTGTCATGCGTGGACAAATAGATCAAAAAGGTTTGCACAACGCATTAGCTGTCCTGGAGCAAAATGGTGTCCTGGGGATTTTTCCAGAAGGTGGTATTTGGGAAAAAAATCTTAAAAAACCAAAAATTGGCACTAGTTGGATCGCGTATAAATCAAAAGCGCCTATTGTACCAATTGGATTTAGTGGAATGAACGGTGCCATGCAAAAAGCACTTTCATTCAAACGCCCAAAAGTGTCTATTAAAATTGGAAAATTATTGACTTATGATGAGATCTTTTCTACTGACCAATCAATAAAACAATTGATGAATCAAGGTGCCTTAAAAATAATGGAAGAAATTTCTACGTTATTACCACCAGAGGAAATCATTAACCCAGACCAGTACATTGCGAAATATATAGAGATCATTCTCGTTGATGAAAATAAAGCAGAAACAAAAATAAATTTTCCAAATTTAAAAGATTTTTCATTGGTGATAGAACACCCGGTGATTATGGATGTTTTTAAACGAAATTTAAAACTACCAGTCGGTTCATTGATCCTACGGAACCAACCAACCACAATTTATGACATTGAAGTCGGATTACTTGCCATACAAAATTATATTCGCACAAATCCAGGATTTCTATCCTATCGGTTTGGTATAGATCAGTCTTTGCAAATGAATGCTGGCATTGAAAATTTTCTAAAATTTTTAGATGATAACAAAAACAATTTTTCAAAAGTTTTAATCAGATTTAAAACTGATGACAATTAACTTTTCAATTGCCCGGCAATAATTCCAGAAATAAATGCCCAGTGCAAATTAAATCCACCACAAGGCCCAAATACATCCAAAACTTCACCTGCAAAATAAAGCCCCGGGCATAGCTTGGACTCTAATGATTCAGGATTGATTTGTGAAGATTCGATTGCACCTGTTGAAATCTGGGCGAATTCAAAATCTCTTGTGCCTAATATTTTTTCTGTAAACTTCATCATCTTAATCAAATGACGGAAATCATTCATTTTGAATGGTGAATTAACGTCTACGTTCAAATTCAGCAAAAGTTGATCAATTATTTTTTTATTAAAAATTGAAAGGAGGGGAGTTGATAAATAAAGAAATTTGTCATTGCTGACATTTTTGAGAAAATCCTGGGGTAATAGCGAGGAAAAATCGATTTCAATATTTAAATTGTTTTTTTGATGCACCAAATGACTCAGGTTCATCACACCTGGACCATTCAGTCCCCATTCTGTGAAAATGATGTTTCCAAAGTCAGATCCAATTATTGAATTGTGATCTAATATTCGTAATGTAGCATCTACTCTCACACCATTAAGAGATTTCGTTTCGTGTTTACTTGTTTTTAACGGAGCTAATGCTGGAAATGCGGGAAGTAATGCATGTCCAAAGTTCAATAAGGATTGTAAAATTTCATCACTTGCTCTTAGTTGGGGGTAGGCTTTTCCACCTGAAGCTAAGATCAGCTTATCAAATTCAAACACTTTACCTGAATCGGTTTTTATTTGAAATCTGTTATTTGATTTTTTAAAACTTGACACACTGGAATTTTTGTAAATCTTTACATTTTGCCTGATCAAATAATCTTCTAATAAAATAGATATGTTTCTAGCTGAATTAGAAAGCGGATACACCCAACCATCATCCGTATGATAAGTATGGATTCCCAATTGATTAAGGTAATTATTCAAGAATCCGTAATCATATCTTTGGATTATATCCTTGAAGCTAAACTTCTTGATTGATCGATAAATATCCGGTGACACATTCACGTTTGTCAAATTGCATCGCCCAGCTCCTGTAGACGATAATTTTCGTCCCAGAAAGTCATTTTTATCAAAGATTGTTATATCAGAATATTTTTTTCTAGCTTCTATGGCTGCAAAAATACCGGAAGCGCCACCGCCAATTATGCCAATTTTCATTTACTTATTTTACCTTTTAATATAGGATTTATTAAAATAATTCGACTTAAATACTAGAGATCACAATGAAATTATGATATGATTCAAAATTATTGGTAAAAACATTTTAAAGGCTGCATAAATGAAAATAGAACTTCACAACTGGCGTCAACAATTTTCTTCAACGATTTTATCGGAAGTTATTCAAAAAATTACACATAAACAATTACAACTGAATTCAATTCCTCATGACTTTCATTATCCTGCTCCTAAACCTGGGCATAATTATGTCCTTTATGCTCATATTCCTTTTTGTGAAAGCCTCTGCCCGTACTGTTCTTTCAATCGCTTTATTTTTAATGAAGCAAAACTGAAATCTTATTTCCAAAACCTACGTCGTGAGATGGAGATGCTGGCTGAGATTGGTTACGATTTTGTTAACCTTTACATTGGCGGTGGTACTCCCACGGTGGATTTAAACGAATTAACAACTACGATTGATTATGCAAAGAGCTTGTTTTCAATCAATGAAGTATCCTGTGAAACCAATCCTAATCACCTTACTAAAGATATTTTAGGCGAATTGAAGGGTCGGGTTGATCGTTTATCGGTTGGTGTTCAGAGTTTTGATGATAAATTATTGCGCCAAATGAGCAGGTATGAAAAGTTTGGATCAGGTGATCAAATTCTGGAAATTATTCAAAATGCAGCAGGTATTTTACCTTCTTTGAATATTGATATGATTTATAACCTGCCTGATCAAACAGAAGAAAGTCTCATCAGAGATCTTGAGTATATTATTAAGTCTGGCGCAGAGCAGACAACCTTTTATCCATTAATGAGTGCTCCTTCCGTAAAAAAGGCTATGGAGAAAACACTGGGGCGATTAGATCACGCCAGGGAATTTAAATATTTTCAAATTATCAGTGAAAAACTTTCCAATGTGTATCAACCAAGTTCTGGTTGGACTTTTTCAAGAAAAGATTTAACTATGTTGGACGAATACATTGTTCAATATGAAGAATATGTTGGCGCTGGGTCAGGTTCCTTCAGTTACCTCGATGGTAATTTATTAGTAAATACGTTCTCTCTCAGGCAGTATGAAGAAAAAATTAAATCAGGTTCCTTCCCTGTTTATAAAATCAAACATTTCACCAATTATGACAAGAAAAGATACAGATTCCTAATGGAAATGTTTGATTTATCACTGAATAGTGAAAAATTCCAAAAAGATTTCAAAACACCTTTGATTTTTGGTCTATTTCCTGAAATGATGTTCATGTGGCTTTCTGGAGCTTTCGAAAAATGGGAAAATGGTCGTATTCATCTCAAACCAGAAAGTCGTTATCTTCTTGTTGTGATGATGAGAGAGTTCTTCTCCAATGTCAATATTTTACGAGACCAGGCCAGATCAGCTTTATCAAAAGAAGAGAGATTAATGTGTGTTGTGAATGAAAAGCTCTATCACAACGAATTTGCGTAATTAATTGCTATTCTGTTTTGCTATCGAAAACTGATACGAATACTTATTTGGGAAAAACCCTCTTACCGGTTCTCCAGTAGATTGAGTTATCAAATATTCAGGATTCTGGCGGATTGTCAACCTCGGAAATAAATTGGGGTGATTAGGGTCATATATTTCCAGATCCATTGTAGAGCCATAGTCTTCGTAACCTATCACCAGGACCTGATGATTATGCGTTGGATTCTGAAAAAGGCTTGAACGGATAATCACAATGGGAGCAGGCAATCCATCATTTAATCTTTCAATAATTTTGGGTAATTCATCCTGGATTGTGTTTTGCAATGATTTTGAGATTGATAAGCTTGCAAATTTTATTATTTTCAATAAAACTGAAATTGAGACGCTTTGTGTTTGTCTTTTCCATAAATATTTCGTATAGCTTAATGGCAATTCATCGACTTCATTGAAACCTGGTAATTTATTTTGATCAAAATAGTAGTCCAGAGCTGTAAACACCATGCCGCCACACATTCCATAAATAAAGTTACTCTTAATCACCTTGACAATTCTTGATAAACCTTTAAATTCAAAACGATTAGGAAAGGAATAACCATGTGATAGGGGGTTGAAATTTGTTTTCATTAATTTATTTGTCAAAGATTTCGTTGTAACCCTTATCTAATTCATCATCATTAATGTGCGCATATCTTTGAGTGATGGCAATATTTGTGTGCCTTGCTAGCGATTGGGCTAGTTTTAAATTACCGGAATACTGAAGAACCCTGGTCACATAATAATGTCGAAATGAGTGCGGCGTAATTGTACCAACTGCATCCTTACCAAGATATTGTTCCACTCGACTAGCAACAATCTTCCGTCCTGTTGTTGTAGTGATCGGTTTGATTTTTTTGCCAGCACCTTTGTCGTGACGAGCAAATATTGGCAAAGAGGACAGCGGTACTCCAGTTGAACCATCTATTGTCGATCGAATTTTCAGATAATCCTTTATCGCAGCAATAGATCGATCAGAAAATCGTACAATTCCTTCACGATTGCCTTTGCCTATTACAATTGCCTTTTTTTCAAACCAATCAATATCTCCACGTCGTAAATTACAGGCTTCATGAACCCTGAGGCCGGTATCAGCCAGACAAATTAAAAAAGCTTTATCACGAAAGTTCACCAATATATCTGTTTTATTTTCAGTCTGATTCAAATTTATGAGTGAAATTTGATTGAGTAATGTCTCGATATCAGATTTTGGAAATTGCGGTAATCGTTGTCGGGGTATTCTTGCCCGTGTTCGTACCAGCATTCTAATGGATTGAATATTAACATTGCTGAGATTTTCAGAGACAAGATATTCAAAAAAACCTACCACAGCTGTAATATATAATCTTTCAGTTGTGGGTGAGTAAAACTTCAAATCATTGATAAATAAAGCAAAATGCTTTTCAGCTAATTGATTACATGGTTTATTCTCGATATCAATTGCAGCTTCCTTTAAACAGTTTTTAAAAACATTTAAGCCGTTTTTGTATGTCCGGTGTGTATTTTCACTTCTCGCAAGTGAAATCGTCCGTAAGTAGTTCTTTATTGAAATATCAATTGGTATCATATACCTAATTATATTATCAAATAATGCTCAAAGTTGAATGGATTAACCTAGAACGTTAATCCTAAAATATCTTTAGATATTTGGAAATTCGTCAGGGGAGGTGGAATTCAAAATTTCTAATTACAATCTTTCTTCAAGCGTATAATATATTTTTGTATATGGTACAAAATAGTAATAATAAAATCTATGCATTTGTTTTTGGTTAGGAACATTATGTTGACAGTATGAGAAGATATTGCTTTGATTTATGGTAATGATAATGTATCTTATCGAAACCATTATTAAAAAAAACCTTCCCCCACTTTTTGGATATTTGTTATTAAAGTTTATATAACCAGAATAAAAAGAACTTAAATATGAACATCAATAAACAAATAATATTTTTACCGACCAATGATTTGCAGAAAACCACCCACTTTTATAAGAATTTATTAAAGTTTGAATTATTCCTGGACCAGGGAGATTGTGTCATATTTAAAACTTGTGAAAATGGTTATATTGGATTCTGTGAGCGTCCGCTCAAGATGATTGAAGGAAAAATTATTCTTACATTAATCGTAGATAATGTTGATTTTTTATACGAGAAATATCTTTCTATTGGAAACTTGGCAATCACCCCTCCAACTACAAATCAAAAATACCGAATTTATCATTTCTTCATTAAAGATCCTAATGGATATTCAATCGAATTTCAAAATTTTTTGGATGAAGTGAATTGGTGAATTTGGAATTATCGTTGAAATACGGAAAACAAGATTTAAATATCCAATTAAGTAGTCTTCTTAATGTGGATATTATTGCCCCTCACACCAAATATGTGATGCCATTGGTAAATATTTCAATTGACTTTCAACCGTTAATCTCATTACTAAACAACAAAGGCAAAAACCGTTCAGAATTGATAGTAGGAATCGCCATCAACGATAAAACCAGACCCGTCCCCTACCCCAAGCTAATCCCTCCTTTAATCCACGAATTAATACAAAATGGGATTAAAGAAAATAATATTATTTTTTATATTGCGAATGGAACACATGTTCCAGATACAGATTTGAGCTATTTACAATTGGAGGATTATTTAATCAACAATTATATTTTCTTGCAACATGATTGCAATGAAAATCTAATATATCTGGGAGAAACCTCATTTGGTACAAAAATCCTAATCAACAAGTCATATTATGAATGTGATTTAAAAATAAGTGTAGGTAATATTGAACCACATCACTTTGCTGGATATTCTGGAGGTGTTAAAACAGTTTCAATTGGTTTGGCTGGCAAAGAGACCATTACACATAACCATTCTCCTTTAATGGATGATAACAGTGTTGCTTGTGAGTACTTCCGCAATAAAATCCGAATGGACATTGAAGAAATCGGTGATTTCGCAGGTGTAGATTTAGCCTTGAATTATATTCAAAACTCTGATTTACAAATATTGAATGTGTTTTTAGAAAATCCAAAAACTGTTATGCAACAAGCAATCCCGATCATTGATAAATTACATTCAGTAAATGTAGAAAAAAAGTATGATTTCGACATTGCATCAGCGGGCGGACATCCTAAAGATATCAATTTTTATCAATCACAGAAAGCTATTTCCAATGCAAAAAATATACTCAAAAAGAATGCTAGTATATTAATTATTGCTGAATGCAAAGAAGGTATTGGTAGTGATACTTATTTTAATTATGTAAGTAAATTCAATTTTCCTTCTGAAGTTATTACGAATTTTGAAAACAAAGAATTCGTCATTGGTCATCATAAAGCATACTTAATGGCTAAGGTTCAAATAAAACACAAACTTTATTTATATTCCAATTTAGCAAAACCAATTGTAAAATCACTTATGATGGAAAAAGTGGATGAATTGGCCCCATTTATCAATTATTTTACAAAATCAGTCCATGCGAATATAGCTGTAATGCCAAATGCGGTTTCAACAATTCCAATAACCAAGAGAAGGTAATTGATGTTAAATACGATAATTCAGAATCCTGACCTGGATGGTAGTTCTTTTTCGCTTAAGGGAAGTAATGGTATTTGTGTAATATTAATTCACGGATTTACAGCAACAACTGTAGAAGTCAGACCGATTGCCGAATACTTAAATCAGAATGGTTTTTCTGTTTATGCACCATTATTACCTGGACATGGCACCAGTCCAGAAGATTTGAACAGCCAAACCTGGAGAAACTGGGTTGACGCAGTTGTAGAAGTTTACAATCTATGTAAGAGTAAACATGAGAAAATTTTTATAGGTGGCGAATCCATGGGGGGTGTGATTACCTGTTATCTTGCAGCCATGTTTCCTGAGGTAAAAGGAATTATGTTATACGCACCAGCTATAAAAGTTGAAAAATTAGGATATTCAAAATACATCAGGTTCTTCAAAAAAGTAATACCGAAAAAAAATATCAAAGAAGTACAGGAAAAGGATATATTTCCCTGGCAAGGCTATAAAGTTAATCCTACACGCGCTGCTTACCAATTATATTTATTACAAAAAAATACCAGAAAATTGTTAAATAAGATCAAACAACCAACAATAATATTCCAGGGGAAATCAGACAAAACTATTTCTCCGGAAGGTCCTAAGTTGATTTACAAGAATATTCATTCATCCAATAAAGAATTTGTTTTATTAGAAAACTCTGAACATTGTGTTTTACTGGATAAAGATTTTAAGTTTATGGCAAGAAAATCACATGATTTTATAAAAACTTTCCAATGATAGACGTGAAATTAATTGAAATACCTTATTACACCTTTAGGTTATAATAAGCACTAACAAACTTGGTACTTTAATATGGAGAAAAAAATGACAACAACTTCTAAAACTCCTGGGAAAACCACTATCGCGCTTGAGGTATTAGTGACAATTGCTAGATTAACTACTCTTTCTGTTGATGGTGTCAGTAGAATGGCAACTGTGCCTTCAGAAATGAATCGTATTTTTAAACGAGGAGTCAGCGAAGGAGTAAAAATCAGTGTTGATGAAGACGTGGTATATGCTGATTTATACGTGATTTTGAAGCACGATTTTAATGTGCGCGATGTTTCTCACAACATTCAAGCGAATGTATCGAGAGCTATATCCGAAATGGTTGGAATGGATGTTGGTAAGATCAATGTTCATGTTGAAGATATCGAAATTAATTCATTAGAACTTTAATCAAATGAAAGCTCGTACAAAAGCACGCGCGATTGCACTACAGGTGTTGTATGAATTTGATGTGGCGGGCCACCCACCTTTCACTTCATTAGAATACAGATTAGAAGAAGATCCGCTCGAAGCTAATCTGATTCAATTTACTACTGAAATTGTTTCTGGAGTTGTACCAATTATTCAACTTTTGGATGAATTGATTGCTGTCCATGCACCAGAATGGCCAATGGATCAGTTAGCCATTATTGATCGCAATATTTTAAGAATTGCATTATGGGAATTTGCCGTAGGAAAATGCACTCCCATAAAAGTTGCGATTAATGAAGCAATTGAGCTTTCCAAAACTTATGGATCTGATTCGACGCCAAGGTTTGTAAATGGAGTACTCGGAAGTCTGGCAAACCAATTAAACGAGATAGAACAAAAGGTAATCAACTATATAACAAAAAACCAGTGAGGATATAATGAAAATTCATAAATTAGATAATTTCTTCAAATTTATTTCTCTCGCTGTTATTTTCGGATTACT
>JAHYJK010000063.1 GCA_019429225.1 Anaerolineaceae bacterium | reverse complement strand
ACAGCGGAGTTGGTGGGATGGACGTTCCTGCCGGTGACCAATTGGATTAAAGGAAAGTAGGGGCGTTCGGCCGAACGCCCGTACAGTCCTAAACGCCCGTACAATCCCGAATGCACGTACAATACCGAACGCCCGTACACCGGCCGAATGCACGTACAATACCGAACGCCCGTACACCGGCCGAACGCCCCTACAATTCTGAACAACCGTATGAATGACGGATGGTTAAATCTGTAGTGGTGGGTCCGAGACCCTCCACTACAATTGGTGTGCGAGGTTCAGGATAATGGATATTGGTTGGGTAAATTTGCAGTAGATAATACATCAATCACCCTATTCGAAATTATAATAAAAATAATAACCACTTAAAGGACAACCATGGATATTCTCATCAGACCTGAAACAGAAAACGATTATTTTGAAAATGAGACCGTTACCCGCGAGGCATTCTGGAATCTATATGTGCCAGGGTGCAACGAACATTACCTGGTGTATGTACTGCGGAAACATGCCGATTACCTGACGGAATTCAGTTTCGTGGCTGAGTATCAAAACAAGATCATTGGAAACATCTTCTACGCACGGTCACATGTGATCAATGAACATAATCAAAGAAAGGACACCTTAACCTTTGGTCCGGTCAGCGTTTTGCCCGAATTCCAGCGCAAAGGGGTGGGGTCAGCCATGATCGGGCATACGGTGGAAATCGCAAAGCAGAAAAATTATCCGGCGATCATTATTTATGGATCACCGAGCAATTATTGCAAGCATGGCTTTAAGAGCTGCAAGGATTATCAAATCAGCACGAAAGATGGTCGCTATCCTTATAGTATGTTGGTGTTGGAATTGCAGAAGGATGTGTTTCAGAACCACTCCTGGAAATATTATGATAGCCCGGTGTATGATATTCAAGATGCCGAGGTAGAGGAATACGACAAACGATTTCCGCCTAAGGCAAAAGAATATCGTTATACCCAGGAAGAATTTGCTATTGCAATACGGGCTAGTTTGTGAGAGGTGGAAAAGGGTGCGTCAGCTACGGCAACCTACCATGGTGTATAATTTCCGGGCGATATTGATTGTCGATATCTGATAATTGGAGAAAATCATGCTATCTTTTACGTATAAAACCGCTTATCGGCTTGCCATTGTTGGTTCACTGCTGGCAGTCATATTCCTGATCTGGTTGAGCCTGGGGGTCGGTATAATTGGCGCAGATGGTGACCCCGCCAATCGGATGTATTACGTGGTGGTCGCGGTCGGCATTATTGGCTCCATCATCACACGTTTGCAGCCTGCTGGATTGGCACGTGTGCTGCTGGCGATGGCGTTTGTGCAGTCTTTGATCGCTGCAATTGCGATGTTCGCAAAATTGGGACTGCCCTATAGCGGACCCATGGAACTGCTGTTGCTGAATGGTTTCTTTGTGGTTGCGTTTGTTGTGGCAGCCTGGTTGTTTCGTCGGGCAGCAAGCGTAGGAGGTGATAGCCAAAGGACTATAAACGAAGCGATGGCAAAGGGGAAGCCATCAACGAAATTTTAACGAATAATCGAATAAACGAATAAACCAATAACATAATTGATCATTCCGGCGATCATGGAATCGGTCGATGATGTGTAGGGGCGTTCGACTGAACACCCCTACACATCATTGCCACCACGAAACACTGAATGTGATTCTGGTTTGAATTGGGTTATGGGAAATAACAAAGAATGTACAGGGTATTCTCAAGAATTAACCGCACGCTATAATTTCTTCAGGAGATTTAACATGAAAATAACAGTTGAAACGATAGTTGAAGCACCTCTCGCAGAGGTCTGGCACGCTTATACAACCCCTCAGGATATCATGCAATGGAATTTTGCTTCTGACGATTGGATTTGCCCCAACTCCACGGTGGATTTACGCGTGGGCGGTGTTTTCTGCTCGCGGATGGAAGCCAAGGATGGCAGCACTGGTTTTGATTTTGAAGGAACCTACACCAAAATTGTGAAAGAAGAGCTGATCGAATACCAGTTTGGTGACCGGATAGCAGAGATCACATTCAAGGAGAAACCAGAGGGGGTTGAAGTGCGGGTTATATTTGATCCCGAGAATGAATTTCCTGTTGAGTATCAACAGGCTGGCTGGCAAAGCATTCTGGATAATTTTAAGCGGCATGTTGAGCGGTTGGACAGATGACGACCGGCCAGGGGGTCAGGAAAAAATGAGCGAAACGAACCAAATTACTTTTGATACCACAGTGCAGAGTGAAGGAAAATTTAAATTTGTAGCTATCCCATTTTCACCACGTGAAGTCTGGGGGGCAAAACCACGCTTTTCTGTGAGTGGTACCATTAATAAGATCCCTGTTCGCGGCACACTGGGTGCACTGGGTCAGGATTATTTTCTGCGATTGAGTGTAGCCTGGCTACGGGACAGCGGAATTGTCCCTGGGGATACAGTGACTGTGAATCTGTCATTAGAAGGATTCCATTAGGGTACTCTGGCAGTTGATATTTAAATTGCCTGTTGATCATCCTGCAGTTTACAGATCACCAGCGTAAATTTTCACCATTTCCAAAATCATGGCAATGGGTAAATGAGAAGCGGCGAGGGATTAGAGAATGGAACGCAGGGTGGCAAATTGCGATTATTTTCCACCTTTCACCCCTTGTATACCAGTTATACATCTCTCAAGAACTCAACAACTCAAGGATACAAGAACTATCGAATTCAAAAATACTGAACCCAATCTGCTATAATATTATAGAACGCATATTCAATATATTGATGTTGTACTTAGAGGTAAAGTCATATGGAAAAAGAGACGCTGAATCTGTTGATTGGCGGCGGGATTGGCTTTCTGGCTTCCTTTTTAATAACTGTTGCCACATTTTTTTATCAAACCTATGACCGAAATAAAAAAAGAAAATGGGATCTGGATGATTACAGACGTGAAAGCAAAAAAGAGGTCATCAACAGACGCCTGAACCAGATCGAACAGGAAGCGGTCAATATTATCGAGTGGGCCAATCATATTTTCTTGCATTATCCTTTTAATTTAAAGGAAGGAATTAGCGAAGAAAAGCTAAATGAGCTGATAGCTGGCTATATCCGCAACACCAATCTGGTTGCCAATGCTATCCTCCTTGAGGATAAGGACCTTGAAAGCGCTGTGAAAACCTTTGGGACCAACAGCCTGGATTTATACAACTGGCTGGCAGAAGGTTCGATCACGCAGAAACAACGCAATTTACAGGAATTGTCGGATATTTATGAGCAATTAAGGTTGGATTATGCGTATGTGTTGAAATGTCTGGATGGATATAGGGTGAAGAACAGCTCATAATCTGTTTAGCTGTTCAGCTGTAAAGAATTGTTGTGTTCCAGGGGCGGAGGTGCAATGCACCAATTAGTGTAGGGCTTCAACCCGTTCTTTGAGGGCTGATCCCATTTCGATCATGGCGGTCAGGCCGTTGGTGGTCAGGTCTTTGGCTTGTGTGGGTAACAGTAAACCCCAAAAAGATTCTGTATCTATGAATGTAACGGTCTCCTGATCGATCGGTTCGATCCGGAGGGCATGTACACCCCGGAAAAGGATCGGATGAATCACATGAAATTTCCAGGCAAACTCTTTAAACGGCTCTACTTTGATCACTTTGCAAACAAAATTCATGTCTTTGGTGGCGGTTTTTGCGTCCACCACAACTGTTTCCCCTAACTTCACTGTTCCGGAGCCACGATATAGTAAAGGGTTCCACTCCGAATAGTGCTCAAGATCAGTCAATACTTGCCAAACCTGTTCTGGTGGGGCGTTAATGACGATCTCATTGCGGTTTTCTTTCATTTTGCACCTCAGGTTAAAAAATTTTATTCCAAGAACGGAAGATATAGCATTGAGGTTTAAATTGATTCCTGTAAAATTAATTGTAGTGATTGATGACCTTAAAAACAATCAGGAAATTATAGAATGAGTGAAATCATGTTATAAAACCATCCGAGGTGAGACATGCAATCCCCGAAAAAAGTTGTTTCCTTCCGTGTGATCATTCAGGCACTCTTTTTTGTGTTGGTGATGCCTTTTTTACCGCTGATGATCTCTGGTCAATGGAATTGGTGGGAAGGTTGGGCGTATGGAATACTTGGGTTTGTGAGTTTTGTGATCAGCCGGCTCCTGGCAGCGAAGCATGAACCGGATCTGATCGCAGAACGGGCGAAATTTATGCAGCATGAGGATGCACAAGCCTGGGACAAGAAAATCATCCCACTACTAGGATTGGTAGGTATTGTGACTGCCGTGATTTCTGGATTGGATCGCTTATTCAACTGGACGCCTATCTTCGACCTCTGGGTAAGCGTATTGGGGTTAATCCTTTTGGTAGTGGGATATACCATCTCATCGTATGCTCTGATCGTCAATCGCTTTTTCTCTGGGATGGTACGCCTGCAGACAGATAGAGGTCAACATGTCATCTCTGAAGGTCCTTATCGCTGGGTGCGACATCCGGGGTATGCTGGTGGCTTGCTTGCTTATCTGGCGACACCTTTGCTGTTGAATTCCATCTGGCTATTGATTCCCATTCTACTCACTGTTGGTCTGTACGTGATGCGAACTTCATTGGAGGATCGTTTTTTGCAGAAGAATCTGGAAGGTTACCGGGAGTATGCAAAAAAGGTCCAATACCGACTGGTACCGGGTATATGGTGATGGGGTATTAAAATCCTTGCCCCATAATTTCACTGAAATAATTTATGATAAAATCAAATATCTCCATACCCAAAAGAACATGATGCAATCAAAATTCAAGAGCTTTCTCTTCAATAAATACCGTTTGATCGGCATTCTGACGCTGATGCTGATTGTTTCATTTACCTTTACCAGTCTGGTCAGTTATAACGTCACTCGTAGATCAATCGATAGTGATGCAAAAACCAAAATCCTACCGTTGATAAGCGATAACATCTATTCGGAAATACAAAAGGAATTGCTGCAGCCAATTCACAACTCTTCCATCATGGCGAATGATGAATTCCTGGTCAAGTGGGTGCTGGCAGGCGAGCAGGACAAAGATGAGATTGTTTGTTATCTGCAACGAATTAAAGATCGTTACGGTTATTTCAGCGCTTTTTATATCTCAGCTATTACGAATAATTACTACTATTACGATGGCATATTGAAGCAGATTAGACCTGAAGATGAACATGATATCTGGTATTACAACTTTGTTCGAACCGGACGGCATTACGATCTGGATGTAGACAATGATGAAGCCACCTCTGGCACACTGACCATTTTCATCAACCACCGGCTGGAAGATAATGCCGGTAATTTTCTGGGTGTCACCGGAGTGGGATTACAGATGAGTGAGGTTGGGGAGACGCTTGAATCTTACCGCCAGCGCTTTGGGCATTTGATCTATATTGTTGACTCGGATGGTTTGATCCAAATCCATCCCAATCAGGAACTCGTAGAAAAAATCAACATACGCGAGTTGGAAGGTTTACAAAATATTGGGGATGATATCCTCAAAAATGATAACATCACCCATTATTATGAATATCGAACCAGAAATGGGGAAGCAACCCTCTCCGCACGTTATTTACCAGATTTGGATTGGTATTTGATTGTTGAACAGGATCAAACGCAGGCATTGAAGGCAGCCCGGCTGGGTTTGCTGGGCAATATTGTTATGGGTGTTTTGGTAACATTATTGGTGATCAGCCTGGTGGTAATCGTTGTTAACCTGTATGTTTCCAAACTGGAAGAAACTGCCAGTCGTGATGAGCTGACCAAGCTATTTAATCGACGGAAAATGGATGATCTGCTTTCGCGAGAGATTGCTTTTGCCAAACGCTATGGTGAACCACTCAGTTTGATGATGATGGATATTGACTATTTCAAATCTGTCAACGATACCTATGGGCATCATGGCGGGGATTGTTATCTGGTCGAGCTCGCGAAGGTGCTCCAGGAAGAAGTACGCCTGGTGGATTATGTCGGTCGCTGGGGGGGCGAGGAGTTTTTCATCCTGCTGCCCAAGACCAACACTGAACAAGCCAAAGAACTGGCGGAACGCTTGCGGTACGCTGTAGAAGTGATACAGATCGAGAGCGGGCGTGGATTGATTTCACGCACAGTCAGTATTGGTATTGCGAGTGCACAATCCGGAAAAATGGATGCAGATGAGATCATTCGTCAGGCGGATGAAGCCATGTATCGCGCCAAGCAAGAAGGTGGCAATCGTGTAGTTATCTGGGAATAATTCCAGGACGATTAAAATAGAAAAGGCACCCACCTGGATGCCCTATCTATCAACTATTGTGTTTTGATTAATAACTGGTCAGGCTGGCAAATGCTTCAATCCGGTCAGGTGGCCCGGATGTGGCAGTAGTAACATAGACATCGTAGTTCAGTGTGCCATTGGCAGGCACCGGATCGGGATAGGTAAAGCCACCACCAATGATCTCATCAGCAGCATCATAAAGTAAGACTGTCACGTATGGATTATTGATTTCCTGATTGACCGGGTTTCCTGACATGACATTTACTTCAAAATCAGTTGGGTTAGCACCTTCAGACAGCGTGACTGATCCAGGAGATACACCGATAATCTGACCCGGCCAGATAAGGCTGATGATGCCACTGGCAACCTGGGCGACAGTTCCATCGTCTTCATAGATGGTCAGGTTATATTCTGAACCTTTGATCAAGTTGTTGGTATTGTTTTGTACCAGGAAGCCACCACCCAGCGTCGTCTCATCGTAATAGAATCCGGTTTTGAGGATGGAGAGATCCGTAAATAGATTGGCGTCATTGGTTTCATTTGAGAGGATATTGAGCTTAGGGAAGAACTCATAGGTAACCGGGTCTTCAGACACAAAACCATTGATGCTAAGACCCACTTTTGAATTTCCCGGGATGAAGTTCAGCATGGTGTATCCTCCGCCAACCACCAGACCTGCTGCATCAAAAGCAAGCATATCCACCCGCACATTGGTAAAGGCGCTGCCAGAATTATTGGTTATCACTGTTGTAAATCGATCCCAATATGGGTCGAAATAATAACGGGAATTCTCAAATGAAAATGGCACATCACTGGAACCGGAAGCATCCATGTAGTATGTCCATTCAATGTCAACGTTTTCAGCTACCATGCCTTCATCCAGGAACATCTGACTGGCAACTCCAGTTTGCTCACCAGCAGCAAGAAAGTCGATGTAGCCAGTCTCTGTATTGATAGTAATTCCGGCAGCATCCGTTACCGTAATGATGTATTCAAGATCTTCCACCCCGCTGGTATCCAGATTTTCAAAGAGAAAGACAGTAATCAGGTTGCGTTCATCCTGAATATAGATAGGTTCTTTCATAACCACCACTGAGTCGTCTATCATGCTGTCTGAGGAGGAAGAAATAGCTGGGAGGGAGGTGGGTTCCTGACCGGGCTCTGTTGTCGGGATAGTGCGTATGCTACCAGATTTTTCCGTGGTAGGCGCTGCACTCATGGAAGATTCTGCTTCAGAATCAGAACCGCCTGCTGAAAAATTGCAGGCGAGCGAGACAAGTAAAGGAAGAATGAGGGCAACTAATGATAGTTTGGAGCTACGTGATATTTATTACTCCTTGATTATGAATGGATAAAAATTGTGGAACGCAAGTGAGTATAGCAAATTTGATAATAAAGATCAATAATGTGTAATATAATGTGAGGGCTTTTATCCAAATACGGGGTTTTTACCAAAAACCCCTACGTCATCTGCTGCGAAGATTTGAAGCGAATCTCCGGTTATGCGATAGCTGGATGCTTTTTCGAGAGCTGTCAGAAAAGCAGTTTCTTCAGCTATTAAGCCTTCACCACAGAACATTTTTGTGGAACTAACAGCACCGAAGGAGAGCTTATTGCCATCGCCCTCGTAATTCGCAAAGTAATTATTACAACCGGCATTTCCGCTGATTTTGCCATCGTTGTCAAAGGACAGCGTCTGTTGAGCAGCTTGAATCGAGGATGAAGTAACAATTCCCTCTGAGGATTCGTTGTTTACGAAAGAAGCCTGCCAACTCGTGCCTGCCAGTTCCTGACTCTGAAGCTCAAATATAGCCAGGCTATTACCATTTTGATCCAGTAAATGCAAACGATTGTCTGTGATGTTAAATTTGCTTGCTTTAAGTAAAGCACTGGTGTAGTCACTGGCCTGTGTCATGATGGCTTCTTCACAGGCCATAAGAGTACCCATCAGGTCTTCTCCGATAGAGAAGGAATCACCTTTACTGGTGTAGGAACCACCATAATGATTACAACCATCGTTTCCGGTGAGTGTGTCTCCGTTTAAGTTAAGGGTGATGGTGGTATCAGAAAGTGTAGGTTGACCATAAAGCTCCACCAGGATCCAGCTGGTGCCTTCAAGTGAGGTAGAAGCCTTTGGCTGGCAAGCAGTTAAGGCGAAAGTTGTAATCATCATAAATACCATTAAGTTTCTAAAAGTTGTTTTCATTAATTTCCTCCATCTTTTCTAACAATAAATCATCTCACGAATAGGACGAACCCTGTCTGAAAAAGGTTCCCAGTTGAGTGATAGGTCATGATCTTAGGATGGTTCTTATACGATTCTTAGAAAAGTAAAAATCTATTCTGTTATAATAAATTTCACAATCAAATCAGTATTGATAATGACCTTAATGTATGAACTGAATCCATTAATGCCCTCATTTCTCTGGTGGGGAACGAATATGACTCGCACTAGGGTTTCATCACAGGTTCATTCTTCGCAAGACAGTGTAGAAATTCAATAAAAGCTTTCTACTGCCTCAATTACTGATACATAAAACAGGATTTTAAATATGAATTCAGAAAGTACTATTACTCATACTGTTGAACAATTGGCTGGCACTATCCAGTCTGTTCGCGGTACGGTTGTGGATGTCCACTTTGAAGGACAATTACCACCGCTTTTTTCCCGTTTGGAAACTGGCAGGGATGGCAAGGTTGTCGTTGAAGTGATCAATCATTTGGATAAAAATGTAGTGCGTGGTATTTCACTTAATCCCACACAGGGAATTGCCCGGGGTGACCGTGTGAATTATTCCGGGAATACGCTACAGATACCGGTTGGAAATGAATTATTGGGACGCATGTTCAACGTCTTTGGAGATACCATCGATCATGGCGAACCATTGAAGGATGTGGAATGGCGTCCGATCCACGTTTCTCCCGTACCGCTTAATCAGCGTTCCGTGCAATCCAAGGTTTTCACCACGGGTATCAAAGCTATTGATGTATTGACGCCGCTGGAATTGGGTGGCAAAGCAGGCTTGTTTGGGGGTGCTGGCGTGGGGAAGACGGTATTAATTACCGAGCTGATTCATAACATGGTAGGGCAGCACGAGGGCGTCAGCTTATTCTGTGGAATTGGCGAACGTAGTCGTGAAGCGGAAGAACTATACCGTGAGATGCGTGATGCTGGAGTACTTGAAAACACTGTCATGATTTTTGGCCAGATGAACGAAGTCCCGGGTGCACGTTTCCGTGTTGGGCATGCTGCCTTAACCATGGCAGAATATTTTCGTGATGATCAACGTCAGGATGTGTTGCTGTTGATTGATAATATCTTCCGTTTCATTCAGGCGGGTTCAGAGGTATCCGGTTTGATGGGGCAGATCCCTTCACGGGTTGGGTACCAACCGACTCTGGCGACCGAACTGGCTGAGCTGCAGGAACGCATCTGCAATACCAATAGTGGCGCGATTACTTCCGTGCAGGCAGTCTATGTCCCAGCTGATGACTTTACTGATCCCTCTGCTGTGGCAACCTTTGGATACCTGTCAGCATCCATTGTCTTATCGCGGAAACGTGCCAGTGAAGGTTTTTACCCGGCTATCGATCCACTGCAATCCAATTCTAAAATGCTCAACCCGCTGATTGTGGGTGAGCGCCATTATCGCATTGCGCAGGACATCCGCCGGACGCTGGCAACCTATGAGGAACTGAAAGATATCATTGCCATGTTGGGCATGGAAGAATTGTCCCAATCGGATCGCCAGGTTGTGCATCGAGCACGTCGCTTGGAACGGTTTCTCACTCAACCATTTTTCACCACTGAGCAATTCACAAATCTGGAAGGAAAACTTGTGGATCTGGATGACGCCCTGGAGGGTTGCGAACGCATTCTGAACGATGAGTTCTCTGATTATCCTGAACGATCTTTATACATGATAGGGTCAATTGATGAAGCAAAACTCGATGAATCTGAAGATACTGCTACCGACTGAAGTTTTCCTGGAAACCAAAGCCAGTAAAATTGTAGCCGAAGCAGGAGACGGGTTTTTTGGCCTTCTGCCAAGGCATGTTGATTTTATCTCGGCGTTGGTGCCTGGAATTTTTACTTACTGGGATAAAGATGACAATGAAATTTTCATAGCAATTGATAACGGTTTACTGGTGAAATATGGTCAGAATGTATTGGTATCCACACGTAATGCGGTTTGTGGTAAAGATCTGGATGAATTGGAACATTTAATTGATGAAACATTTAATGTGATTGATGAACAAGATCGCTCAGCACGCAGTGCTGTTTCCAGAATGGAGGCGGATTTTATTCGTCGATTGGTGGAGATAAGATGAGTGAAGAGAATTTCCAAAGTGGAAAAGAAAAACATCGTGCTAAAGTGATTAAACAGGTTCAAAGGAAGAGTGCGCGGCATCAACGCGCCCGCCAGAACGATCGACATGGCATGTATTTTGGATTGGGTATGTTTGGCATGGTGGGTTGGTCGGTGGCGGTGCCTACCATTTTGGGTCTGATATTAGGTATCTGGATTGACCGCACCTGGCCGGGGCAGGCATCGTGGACATTAATGGGTTTATTGGCAGGGATAATACTGGGTTGCTATAATGCCTGGTACTGGGTGAAAAAAGAAAGTTCGCGAGAGGCCTATCAACCTCCTGAGGAAGAAGAACATGATGAACATTGGTAATCTCTTTAATATTTTGCTGTCTTTCGGTGGAGGTATGTTGGTTGGATTGGTGTATTTCTTTAGTTTACAATACACCATTCATCATATGGTAACTGCTAAACATCCTGCTCTGGTTATGTTGGGAAGTTATTTTCTGCGTACTGTATTTATGCTACTGGCATTTTATATTATTATGGATGGCGAATTAATGCGCTTGCTAGCCTGTTTTGTTGGTTTTCTCATAGCCCGAACTTTGCTAATCAAACGCACAAAACAGCAGAAGTCTTCAGAATCTTAAAGGAGGTGATGAAAATAGATGGAAATCAGTCCTGATGGAATCATTTATTGGCAATCTGGTTGGTTCAAAATAAACGCAACCATTGTTTATACCTGGGTGGTTATGGCATTGTTGGTGTTGTTTTCGGTGTATGTTAGCCGAAAACTGACTTCCGACCCTAAGAAGATCACCCGTGCCCAGAATATTCTTGAAATTGTTGTCATCAATGTTCGTAACCAAATCCGTGAGGTCAGCCAACAAAACCCGGACCGTTTCATGGCGTTCATTGGCACGCTGTTCATCTTCATTGCGGTGTCCAATCTATTGGGTGTCATACCCGGATTTCGACCACCGACGGGGTCATTATCCACCACGACAGCCTTAGCAATCAGTGTGTTCATTGCTGTGCCCTTTTTTGGAATCGCCAGCCGGGGTCTTGGTGGATATTTAAAGCAATACCTGCAACCTTCAGCGATTATGCTGCCGTTCAACATTATTGGTGATTTTTCACGGACACTGGCATTGGCAGTGCGTTTATTCGGTAATGTGATGAGCGGAACCATGTTGGTAGCTATCTTACTGGCTATTATCCCGTTCGTATTTCCCATCATCATGCAAGCATTTGGTATGCTGACCGGGTTTATCCAGGCGTATATATTTGCTGTCCTGGCTATGGTGTATATTGCTTCCGCTACCACAATTCAGGAGAAAAAACTGAATCAAGCAGTAGAGAAAGAAGATGAAGAGTAAAGAACTGCCCCAAAAGGCAGATGAATTTTTGCAGAAATTGGAGTGAAGAATATGGATACAATCACATTAATTGGAATGGCATCGGTTATTAGCGCTGGTTTAACCATTGCAATTGGCGCTATTGGACCGGCTTTAGGACAGGGGCGTGCAGTAGCCCAGGCACTCAGTGCTATTGCCCAGCAACCGGATGAATCAAACAATATCACCCGCACATTGTTTGTGGGTTTAGCAATGATTGAGTCAACCGGCATCTATTGTTTTGTGGTTTCGATGATTTTAATCTTTGTTAATCCCTTCTGGAATTACGCGACCGCACTTGCTGGAGGATAAACCGTGTTAATTGATTGGTTTACGATAATTGCACAGATTTTTAATTTTATTGTTCTGGTGCTGTTACTGCGTAAGTTCTTATACCGTCCCATTTTGAAAGTGATGCAAGATCGCGAGGATCGCATCAGAAATCAATTGACAGAGGCGGAAGAGAAGCAGCAAAAAGCAAAGGAACAGATTTCTCTCTATCAACAAAAGAATCAGAATTGGGAACAAGAACACCAGGATCTTCTTCTGGAAGCCAAACATGAAATTGAGAATAATCGCAAGAAGATGATGGTGAAAGTTCGTCAGGAAATTGACGAACACCAGACCCATTGGCAACAGGCAGTTGATCGCGAGAAGAAGGAATTTTTGGATTCATTACGCAAGAAGATCAGCCAGCAAACTTTCACCGCAGTGCGTCGGGTGCTGAATGAACTGGCGGATGTGGAACTGGAAGCCCATATCAGCAAGGTTTTTATTGATCGTTTGCAGAATATGGAACAGGAACAGGTGGATGAATATCGGGCTGCCATAGAAAAATCTGAGGGACCGGTTCTGGTACGCAGTGCTTTTGATTTACCCCAACAAACTCGTGAGGAAATTGAAGCTGTAGCTGGAAAACAATTTCTGAATAGTAAAGCGGTAAACTTTGAAGTTGATCCTGACTTGGTATGTGGTATTGAACTCCGCGCTGCTGGTTATAAATTGGTGTGGAGCCTTTCAGAATATCTGGAACGATTGGAAGATCTTTTTGAGGAAGATTTGCCTGAACGGATAAGCGAGTAAATCGATGGGAACCACGAATGTGAACCAAAAAACGATTCTCCAGAATGTGCTGGATGATACATTTGAGAATCTCGAACAGCTGGTTGAAGGTCAGGAATTCGAATTAATCACACAGGAAACCGGTGTTGTAGATTTTATTGGCTATGGAATCGCTCGTGTGCGTGGCCTGCCTGGTGTTCGTTCGGAGGAGTTGATCCGTTTTCCACATGGCTTGATGGGAATGGCATTTAATCTGGATGCAGACAATGTTGGTGTGGTTCTTCTTGGAAAAAGTGATCAATTGATTAATGGGATGGAAGCCAGACGTACCGGTCGCGTTCTGGATGTACCGGTAGGTGAAGCTTTATTGGGTAGAGTCATCGATCCAACCGGTCAGCCATTGGACGGACGTGGCATGTTACCCTCCAACAAAACATTGCCGATTGAACGCGAATCACACCCTATTATGGATCGGGCACCGGTAACCGTTCCATTGCAGACCGGCATCAAATCGATTGACGCATTGATCCCGATTGGCCGTGGGCAGCGTGAATTGATCCTGGGAGATCGCCAGACGGGTAAATCAGCCATTGCCCTGGATACAATCATTAACCAGAAGGGCAAAGATGTGATCTGTATCTATTGTGCCATTGGGCAACAGAGTTCATCCGTTGCCAGCTTTATTAATGATTTGAAAAAATATGATGCTATGGATTATTCCATCGTGGTAGTCGCTACCGGTGAGGAAACACCGGGTTTAAAATTCATCGCCCCGTATGCTGCCACCAGTATAGGTGAATATTTTATGGAGCAGGGTAGGGATGTGTTGGTGATCTACGATGATCTCACGCGTCACTCCTGGGCGTACCGCGAGCTATCGCTACTGTTGCGGCGACCTCCAGGACGGGAAGCATTCCCAGGTGATATCTTCTATCTGCATTCCCGTCTATTAGAACGCGCGACGCGTTTACGTCCGGAATTGGGTGGTGGATCACTGACCGCATTACCAATTGTGGAAACCGAAGCCCAGAATGTCTCTGCTTATATACCCACCAACCTGATCTCCATCACAGATGGGCAGATCTACCTTTCACCGGAACTGTTCGCTAAAGGCATCTTGCCAGCGGTGGATGTGGGTAAGTCTGTTTCGCGTGTAGGCGGTAAGACCCAGTTACCTGCTTATCGCACGGTGGCAGGTGATTTGCGATTGTATTATTCTCAATTTGAAGAATTGGAAAATTTCGCCCGTTTTGGTACACGTCTGGATCCTGAAACACAACGTACCATCGAGCGCGGAAGGCGCATCCGTGAGGTCTTCAAGCAGTACCAATTCCGACCAATTCCGGTGGCAGAACAGATTGTGGTTTTGCTGGCAGCAACTAGTGGATATTTTGACCAAATTGATATTGATGATTTGTCCAGGATTGAATTTTTATTAAGAGAAGCTTTAGTAGAACAGCATGGTGAACTGTGCCAGCAGATCAACAAAGGTGAAGAACTGGAAAAAGAAGAGTTAAGAACACTGAAAAGGTTTGCCAAACGCTTCCTGAACGAACAGCAAAAGAAAAGTGAAACGACTGATGAATAGTAAATTCCATGCATTTATGGAATAAACTACTCCTCACACGATGGTAATTATGTATACACTTGAAGAAATCCAAAAGCGCATTAATAATGTCCAAGACCTGCACTCTATTGTGCGAACAATGAAGGTGCTGGCCAGTATCAGCATTCGACAATACGAGAAAGCTGTGGAATCGTTGGTGGATTATGCACGTACAACCGAGATGGCCTTACAGGTGACCTTGCGCAATCGTGCAGCCCTGGTAGAAGCGAAAACCAAGCAGGTGGAACGTTTATATGGTGTGATTGTGATTGGTTCGGATCAAGGCATGTGTGGTCAATTCAATGAACAGATTGCCAGTTATACCTTGAAAAGGCTGGACAATATGGGTATTCCGAAGCAAAGACGATCTGTTTTTGTGTTGGGTAGCCGTGCAGCCTCGCGACTTGAATCAATGGGACAGCCGGTGGATCATTTCTTACCTGTTCCCAGTTCGGTGGAAGGCATTCGCCCGACCGTGCAAGATTTGCTCTGGCAGATTGATCGTTGGCTTGAGGAAGAAAATCGCGATACGATGTATATTTTCCATAATCGTTTGATTTCTTCTTCTCAATCGAGACCGCGCACTACCCGCTTCTGGCCGATTGATCCAGATGATTTTCGATTTTTGGAAAAGAAAGCCTGGCCTACCAATAATGTACCAACTTATAGCATGCCCTGGCAGGATCTCTTTTCAGCCATTATACGACAGTATTTATATGTAGCCCTTAGCCGCTCATTGGCTGAGTCGCTGGCGAGTGAAAATACGAATCGCTTGTTGTCCATGCAGGTGGCAGAGCGGAATATTGAAGAGAAAATTACGGAGTTTAACAATATTTATCATCAACAACGCCAGAATTCCATTACCAGCGAATTACTGGATGTGGTATCTGGTTTTGAGATATTAATGAAAGATGACCAGAAATAATTGTTCAAAGAAAGTGTATTTATCCAAGTCAGCTAATAAATTTACTTTCGCAACAAAAATTGCAAGGGGATGTGAACACGCTTACGCCAGTAGGATTCGTGATGAGAGTCCCCTTCGAATTTGCGTGTGATCCAGTTCTTGCGTGCAACATAACCACTTTTTTGCAACACTTTATCAACTTTTTCCTGATAAGGTTCGTATTCAGCGTCCAATCCGACCGTACCAAAATCAAAATACAGTTTATGATTGGCTGGGTCGGGCAGGTGGGTCTTGAGGTAATTGATCATCAACTGCTTTAGAATAGGCCAATGGGTGGAGATACAACCAGCCCCGCCAAAAATATCCGGGTATTCGCAAATGGCATACAGTGAGATCAAACCGCCCATGCTGGATCCCATCACGAAGGTATTGGCTTGACCACTCAGGGTGCGGAATTGCGCGTCAATCTGTGGTTTGAGCTCTTCTACCAGGTGTTTGAGATAGCCATCCGAATAGATTTTACCAATTTCTTGTTGGTGTTTCTGGTATAAAAATTGACCACGTTTCGTTTCGGATAAGGGTTTCCAGGGCAGCATTTCCTGAAAGCGCTTTTCGGTGTTCCAGACGCCCACAATGATGGCTTCTCTGACCTGTCCCTTTTTCAGGAGGCGGTTCATAGCAGGTACCACACCCCAATTCACTTTTTCATAAGCTTCTTTTTTGTTGAATAAATTCTGACCGTCATGCATGTACAAGACCGGGTAGTGTGTTTCAGGTTGGGTATAATAGCTGGGCGGCAGCCAGATGTCGATATTGCGGGGATCAAGATATTGAGATGGGTGATTTTCCCAACGGATGGTTTCAACACGCATAAGCTACCTCCAGGTGCAGTTTCCATTAATTCTATACCTGTTCATCCATCGGATGAACTTTTGTGGCATTTCTTGCATGAAGAGGCCCTATTTCCTTGACGATCCAGCCTTGCGACCCTACAATTCAGCCACTAAAACATCGCAAAGTACGGGAGATGGCATGAAAAACGCACTTCTTATCGGAACACTGACTGCACTGATTACTGGCGTGTTAATCGCCACCCAGGCGACTCTCAGCAATCGCGGTGGAAATATCATTGGCCCGGTCCGCACCGGTATCCTTACCAACCTGGGGAGTGGATTATTTGCTCTGATCTTTATTCTTGTCACCATCATCTGGCATACCCTGGAATGGCGCAATCTGCCACAACCGACTGTTGGGATGTTGCTCTTCTCGGGTGGATTGGGCGTTCTGATCGTGATTGGCGTCTCTTTCTCGCTACGCTACACCGGGGTGACAGCTGGTACGGCTGCGATTATTTTGGGGCAATTGCTGGTCTCTATGATTGTGGATGCTACCGGTCTTTCCGGGCAGGCACCCATACCCATCTCCTGGCAGCGGGTGGCTGGATTGCTGGTGATGGGGCTGGCTGTTTTTCTGCTGCTACCGCGTAAATAATCGCTTGGAACCGGGTAATCTCAGCTGATTTTCGGTTTATTTTTTAGCGTTTCTATGATTAAATAAAAGCATGTTTCCGACATCCTCCGAAAAATTTCGCATCGAGATTGTTGAACAGACCTGGCTGGGCAATGAACCACCCCAGTTTGACCTGTGTTCGCATGGCCGGCTATGGCTGGAAGTGGATGGTCAGATCATCCTGGATGGGCGCGAGATTTATGGCATTAGCGAGAGTGCGTTGGCACTACTGCGCACCCTGGACCACGACCACACACCTCAACAGCCGCTGGCAGAGAAGCTGATTTTTCATGGTTGTGGCACCGTGTTAATGATGGGTTGCCCGATTGGGGTTAATTGGTCGGTCATCCATCAGGAGGATCAGGTGCAACTCGGCCATTTCAAACGCTGGGATTCACCCGATGAGCAACATCCGCAAGAATTCCCGGGTTTGGAAGTGGTTCTTTCCTTAAATGAATATCAAAAACAGGTTTTGGCAATGGCTGCAAAGGTGCGCGAGTTCTTTAAGAGTGAAACCAAGCAGTTCTTTGATATGCAGGATCAGCTGGCGTATGAGCGTTTCTGGTCAGAATTTGAGATGCGTTATAAGCTGCACACGATGGGAAGCTGATAAGTTAAAACTTTATTGTTTACACACTGACTATGCCACAGAACACCACAGTAGGTCACAGTACGCCACAGTATGCCACAATACGCCACAGCACGCCACAGGTTAAAACCTGCGTCTGTCAGCATCAAACCGGATGAATCCGGTTGTGTGATAAACCTGTTTGAACAGGTTTGAATCTGTCAGCCTGTGGTTTAAACCACAGGTGAGGTAGTAGATGCAAACCATGCCTAATATTGTGAGCATCTTGGGACACGCCACAGTACGCCACAGGTTAAAACCTGCGTCTGTCAGCATCAAACCGGATGAATCCGGTTGTGTAATGAACCTGTTTGAACAGGTTTGAATCTGACAGCCTGTGGTTTAAACCACAGGTGAGGTAGTAGATGCAAACCATGCCTAATATTGTGAGCATCTTGGGACACGCCCGGTACCATGCCACAGCACGCCACAACACACCACAGGTTAAAACCTGCGTCTGTCAGCATCAAACCGGATAAATCCGGTTGCGTGGTGAACCTGTTTGAACAGGTTTGAATCTATCAGCCTGTGGTTTTAACCATAGGTGAGGTTGTGCAACAACACGCCCCACAACACGCCCCACAACACGCCACGAATCACGTCACAGGTTAAAACCTGCGTCTGACAAACCCAAACCGGATAAATCCGGTTGCGTGGTGAACCTGTTTGAACAGGTTTGAATCTATCAGCCTGTGGTTTTAACCATAGGTGAGGTTGTGCAACAACACGCCCCACAACACGCCACGAATCACGTCACGAATCACGTCACGAATCACGCC
>JAHYJK010000062.1 GCA_019429225.1 Anaerolineaceae bacterium | reverse complement strand
CAGGTCACGATAATAAGGAGTAACCCAATCATGTCCACGCTTTAATGCAAAAGCTGCTCCCACCTGTGCTGCCTCGTGTCCAATACCGGATATATGAAAAGCAATTTTTCCTTGCCGATGTAATACCCAGGCACGTTCATCCAGGCGACGTGAAAGCAACATCATCCAGTACATTTCCTTTTTTAATTCACTGGACAATTCCATTCATTCTCCTCCTGTTGAAGAATAATCTGGTTTAAGAATACCCCAAACCAGAAATAATTAATTTATTATTTAGTGTATCAAAATCCCACCCTGGTTTCAAACCTTACCATTTACACGTGTAAAAAAATGATGGAAGGTTTAACTGGTTTGGTTAATGGTAATCCGATTATGTGCAATAACGGATAACATTTCCTCGTTTGACGCAAACTTGAAGCTCTCTAACCCTCTTTCAGCTGCAATTTTATTTTCTGCAACCAGTAACCCATTCAAGTCAAATTTATCAACGATTCTTTTATTCCTGCTTCGAATAAAGCTTTCAATCTGTTCAGTGTTTCCTCTGGGAGGATTTTCTAACGTTTGCAAATACAATTCGATGGCTTGTGCTGCATTCACACCATCTTTTCTGGCATTTCCTACCAATCCATCACTCGCTTTTCTGGCCCAACCGGCTAAAAATACATCCTCAATTATCTTCAATGAAATTGGATCGAAGCTTTCGTACGAAATTCCATTAATTGGAAAACGAGGTTTAGGATTCTTTACAAATTCATTGCGGTCAGAAGGTAGACCAAAATTCGGATCAATCGCATCACCAATGGCAAATATTACGGTATCAACGTCTAAAATTGATTTTCGACCCGTTCCTCTGGCTTTGATATATCCATTCTCATTAATGAGTGTAGTTTCTTCAATTTCTAACCCTGTTATTTCCTGATTTTTATTTCCGATCATTCCAACAGGTGAAGCTAAAAACTTAATTCTGAAAACGGAGTCTGAATTTGTTTCATCCGCATTTGGAAATGCCTCACGGATAAATTTGACCGATTCATAGGGATCCTGTCCCAAAGAATTCATCAGTGGAGTGACACGATCAATTTCTGCAAGATAATCATCCATATCGAGGTTTTTTACGACATACTCAAGTTCCTTGCGGGTAAACTTAACTTCTGCAGGTCCTCTCCGTGCAATCGCTGTGACCTCTTCGACATCTTTTTCTGTAATTAGATACCGGGTAATATCCATCATCACATTGCCTACCCCAATGATGGCTACCTTTTTTCCTAATTTAAATTCATGAGTACTGTATGGAGGAAGTTGATTGAAGTGGTAAACGATATCTTTCGCGTGATAGCATCCAGTTAAGTCTTCCCCAGGTATCCCCAACCATTTCGTCCCTTGCGCGCCTGTGGTCACAAGGATTGCATCAAATCCAAGGTTTCGGATATCTTTTAATGAAATCTCCGATTTTTCCCCCACAACAAGATTTCCAAAATAAGAAACATTTTCATTGGCAATAATCGAATAAAACTGTTTCCTCAAGCCTTCTTTTATTTTATGTTTTGTGGGATAAATTCCATATTCTGCCAGTCCACCAGGTTTAATATCCCGATTTAAAAGAGTCACTTTGTGCACGTTGTTGGCCAATTCTCTCGCTGCAAAGATTCCTGCAGGTCCAGCTCCAATAACTGCAATACAACGTGATGTATTAATATTCATTTGGAATAATCCTTAAGGTTCAAAAATAAAGTCAACTATTTACATAATTATAATCGGATATTCAATCAAATATTGATTTTTTATTTATTAAAGGTTGTGCTATATTTTTTGAAGGATAATGCAATCATTTAATGCACTTAATTAGACAATTTTAAATTGATGTCCTGATAATGACAGTGATAAAGGTTGATAATGGATAACCCCACAAAAATAAGACTCGAAAATGGATTATCGGTACTATTAAAAGAGATACACTCAGCACCCATTATCAGTTTTTGGACATGGTACAGGGTTGGGTCGCGATATGAAAAACCTGGATTCACAGGGATTTCACATTGGGTAGAACATATGCAATTTAAAGGTACGGAGAAGTACCCTTCTACCGTTTTGGATCGATTGATCGCCAGAGAAGGCGGCGTATGGAATGCTTTCACCCATGTGGATTGGACAACGTATTTTGAAACAATGCCTGCTAACAAAATTGATTTAGCCATCGATTTGGAGGCAGATCGAATGGTCAACAGCTTATTCAGTCCAGCTGACGTTGAATCAGAAAGAACTGTCATCATTACTGAAAAAGAAGGCAAAGATAATGAGCCTTTTCTCAGATTGAATAATGCTGTCAACGAAGCAGCATTTATATCTCATCCATATCGAAACGAAGTAATCGGGAGCCTGGAGGATTTACAGCGAATTCAAAGGGATGACCTCTACCATCATTATCGAAAATACTACCAACCAGCCAACGCGATTATCTCGATAGCCGGTGATTTCAATACTTCAGAAATGATCGAAAAAATACAAAATAAATTTATTTCCATTTCATCTGAATTTCTTCCTGATCCTGAAGTCCAACCCGAACATGAGATAAAGGAGAAAAAAGAAATTCTATTATCAGGTCCGGGCGATACCATATTCATTCAAATTGCATATCGATCTCCCAGCGCTAGTGATCCTGACTTTTTTGGTTTTACGATATTGGATAGTTTGTTATCGGGTCCAGCCAGTTTAAACATGTTCGGAGGAGGAGGAACATCCAACAAGACCAGCCGATTATACAAAAAACTGGTTGACAAAAGATTTGCTGTGAGTCTGGCAGGTGGGCTTCAGGCAACGCTGGACCCTCACCTGTATGATTTATCCATCACTCTTCACCAGGGACAAGATCCTGAGATTGTTATCAAAACGATTGATCGGGAAATAGAAAGATTGACTGAAAAAAGAATCCTTAAATCAGAAATTCAAAGAGCCGTAAAACAAGCACGGGCGATGTTTGCTTACGGGCTGGAAAATATCACCAACCAAGCTTTTTGGCTTGGCTATTCGGAAAGTTTTGCTAATTATGATTGGTATTCGAATTATCTGGATCGACTGAACGAGATAAAACCACAAGATGTGCAAAGGGTTGCTGAAAAATATCTCCATCCCGAAAAACGAGTAATTGGTATCTACCATCCAGATTTTTCTGAAAGTAAACCATCATGATAAATAATCAAAATATGTGGAATCATTTGCCAGGCGAAGATTCAATCAAACGAGTTGTATTACCAAATGGCATAATTGTATTAACAAAATCCGATTTTAATAGTCCTTCTGTAGTCATCAGTGGTTATTTGAATTCTGGTTCAATTCATGATCAGCAAGAAAAGCTTGGGTTGAGTCTTTTTACCTCTTATGCACTCATGCGAGGGTCTGTCTTTCACCGTTACAGAAGAATTTACAATGATTTAGAGACAGCGGGTGCAACGCTAGGATTCAGTAGTAGTATTCAATCTACCAGTTTTGGTGGAAAATCTCTGGTTGAAGATTTACCATTATTGCTGAAGACTTTATCAGAAGCAATACGATGGCCAATTTTCCCACCAATTCAATTAAAAATCCTTTTATCCCAAATCATTACAGGCTTACAGATACGGGAACAGGATACCAGCGAACGTGCTTCATTGAAATTTGATGAGGTCCTTTTTCCTGACCATCCTTATGGACGATCTGAAGAAGGATCAATTGAAACTCTAAAACGAATCAGGAGATCTGATTTAATTAAATTTCATCAACAATTTTATGGACCATCTGGAATGGTTATCACAATCGTAGGAGCGATCGAACACCAAAAAGCAGTTGATCTTGTGTACCATGCTTTGGGAGATTGGGAAAACCCGGTTTGGGTGTCACCACCAAAGATACCTGAGGTGACTAACAGGAAATTTTCTTATCGTGAACATATACCTATATCGGGCAAATTTCAAACTGATATTATTATGGGCAGCTATGGTCCCCGAAGAACATCGAAAGAATTCCTGATTGCCTCATTAGGGAATAACATTCTCGGTCAATTTGGTATGATGGGTCGTATTGGTGAAGCTGTCAGAGAAAAATCCGGACTCGCCTATTACGCTTCCACTGCCTTAAATGCATGGCAAAGTGCCGGTACCTGGGAGATTACTGCCGGTGTAAATCCAATTAACATTGAAAAAACAATAGAGATCATCCGCAATGAAATATCTCGATTTGTTAGCGAATCTGTGTCTAATCAAGAATTAGATGATTCCAAATCAAATTTAATTGGATTAATTCCCCTTTCTATTGAGTCGAATGCAGGGGTTGCAAATGCAATTATCCGCATGGAAAGATACAAATTAGGACTTAATTATCTGCGTGAATATCCTGGAATTATTTCTGGCATTTCGAAAGAGCAAATTCTTCAGGTATCACAAAAATATCTTGATCCAGGAAATTTAGTTATTATCAGTGCAGGAACTTGAGATTTATATGTTAAGAAATGGTGTTGATATTATTGAAATAGAGCGGTTAGAGAAAGTCAATCCAGGAATCAGAGCTCGTTTCATTAATCGTGTTTATACAGAAGCCGAAAAGGAAATTTGTGGCAACAGTTATACTTGTTTAGCAGGTCGATTTGCAGCCAAAGAAGCTGTATCAAAAGTCCTTGGAACTGGCATAGGTGAGATACGATGGCAAGACATTGAAATATTACGGGGAGAAGAAGGACAACCCATTATCAAGTTACACGCCAATGCGAAAGCGAAGGAAAACGAGTTGGGAATTCATCAGTGGGCAATCAGTATTTCTCATAGTAGAACTTTGGCCATTGCTTTTGTTATCGCTCAGTAAATTTAAGAATATTTAAATAGAGTTACAGGTAAAATTTATTAATAATGAAAATTCTTGCTGTAAGTGATATTGAGCTGGGGTATTTATATCAACCAAAAATCGTTGATCGATTTTATGATGTTGACCTGATACTGAGTTGTGGTGATTTACCCCATTATTATTTAGAATATATGATTTCAATGCTTAATATTCCCCTGTATTATGTCAATGGGAACCATGCCAATAAACTTGAATTCACTTCAGGGGGAGAACGAAAATTTCCTTGGGGAGCTCGAAATATCCATAAAAAAAGTGTTACTGATGATACGGGATTATTGTTAGCTGGGATTGAGGGTTGCTTGAGATACAATCTGGGTGATTTTCAATATACACAATCTGAAATGTGGATCTTTGTTTATAAACTGATTCCAAAATTATTCTTTAATAAAATCAGATATGGCCGATTTTTGGACATATTCCTATCTCATGCGCCACCCTGGAAAATACATGATCAGGATGATTTACCTCATCAAGGGATAAAAGCATTTCGGTGGCTTATAAAAGTCTTCCAACCTACGTATCACCTCCATGGGCATATCCATGTCTACAGAAACGACACAGTGACAAAAACCAGGTACATAAATACTGATGTGATTAATTGTTATGGTTATAAGGAATTAATCTTTGACATTCGTCCATACATTAAAAATTAATCAATCTACGCGATTTGTTGTCTCATTCCGATCCAAATATGGTCAGGGGACAATCCAGTATTATAGTTAAATTCTATTTCAGAATCTGAGTTGAGTAATTTACCCTCAAATTTTGGATTCAAAAAACATACAGTTGGTTCGCTGCCAAATTTCTTTTGATAATATTGAACGGCGAATTTGATTTTTTCATTGATATTTTTTTGCGGGTCGTTATCAAACCAAATCATTCCTGTTGCCATAATCCTCCAAACACTATTTACCTTGCAATTTCGGTGCCCAAAACCTCACCCAATTTGAACTAATTTTTGTAACAAAATTTCTTTCAGGCTGTAATTGTGCCAATATACCTGAAGGTATATGTTTTGTTTTCCCTTCTGAGAAATTTCCATCTACATGTCCAAAAATTTTGGTCTTGAATTGATCGATTGGATGCAAAAGATCCGGATTTTTCCTTAAATCTAAACCAGAAACCACCCATATTCTGGATGATGCCCCATTAGCAAGTAACCATTCATAGTTAAGACGTGCCTGTATGTCCAGATGATTGATCAATTCGCTATCATCGATAAAAAGGATGGCTGCTGGACCATGATTTCTTCCTGACAGCCTGTCATCCGCTTTCTTGGCAAGGTAATGGATCCAATCTTCTGCGCTGTTCTCATATTCCCCGGACACACCAGCACAATATGAATATTGAGGATCAAAAACCTGAATAGTTTCCATCCACTTTTCAGGATAATGGCTGATGGTAACAAATTGTAGACTGGTGGGCTGAGAATAAGTAATCAATGATTTCATCATTACAGTCATTAATTTACGGATGGAAGGCAAATGATCATTAACAATTAATATTGAACCTGGTCTTGGGTCTTCAAGATCAAAAAGAATTGGTATACCTCCTGCCTTACCTAAAATTGCAGTCAATTCAGGAATATTCGGATGTTGATGGATTAAATCATCGAATGAATAAGCAGACTCTTCAAATTGATTCTGATTCTTACTACTCAATTCCCTTCGGTAAACCTTATTATTAAGAACTGTTTGGTGGTAAATTGCATTTGTCATCAGATCCTCCAGAATATTTGTTCTATTATAGAACATTTATTCTTATTTTGTCAAGAGGGCAATTTTGATGTATTCTTAAGCAAAAAAAAATTTGTTAGGATTTTCATATGTCCAAATTTGAAAATACGTTAAAATTATCAAAGATTTAATGAATATCCGTTTCCATGAGGAGGTTGCCGTGATTAAAGAAAAAATCAAAGATGCCGAAACACGTATGAAGGGTGCAATTAACAGTCTTGAGGAAGATTTAAGTGGGATCCGAACTGGACGTGCACACCCTGCATTAATTGATAAACTTTTGGTTGAGTATTACGGAGTTCCAACACAATTGAACCAATTATCAACAATAAGTGTTCCTGAACCACGGCAATTGATGATCCGACCTTTCGATGCTTCCACCATTAAAATTATCGAACGGGCAATCATAGCTTCAGATCTTGGGTTAACCCCTAACAACGATGGAAAAGTGATTCGATTGAATTTACCAATTCTTACCGAAGAGAGAAGACGCGATCTTGTTAAGGTAACCAATAATCGTCTGGAAGACGCAAGAATTGCCTGTCGAAATGTTCGTCGCGATATCATCAAAGATTTGCGCGAATTTGAAAAAGAAAAATTGATCTCTGAGGATGAGTTAAAACGAGCGGAAGACGAATTGCAAAAGGTAATTGATCGTTTTATAACAGAAATAGATAAAATCGGTGAAAGAAAAACCGATGAGATAATGGAAGTATAAAATTTGATGGAGCCGAAATCAAGCACTCTAGAAGAATTACCAAACAATATTCCAGTCCATGTGGCGATCATTATGGATGGAAATGGCCGTTGGGCTCAAAAACGCGGATTACCTCGTCTGGCTGGTCATCGTGCTGGTACCGAAAATCTTCGAGAAATTATTAAGGCATGTGTAGAATTCGGCGTTAAATACCTTACTATTTATGCCTTCTCGACAGAAAATTGGGGGCGTCCTGCAGAAGAAGTAGACGGATTAATGCACATACTTGAAGATGTAATTGACCAGGAACTGGAAGAACTGCATCAACAAGGTGTACAGCTGGTTCATATTGGACAATTGGAAAGATTGGATACCAGCTTACGAGAAAAAGTAAAAAAATCGATTGAACTTACAAAAGACAATCACCGTCTGACTGTTTGCATTGCATGGAATTATGGGGGGCGTGATGAGATTGTATGTGCAATCAAACGCATCATTGAAGATGGACTTAAACCTGAACAAATCTGTGACGATATTGTAAGTGACTATCTGTTCACATCTGGTATTCCTGATCCTGATTTAATCATTCGAACTTCCGGAGAAATGAGAATTAGCAACTTTTTAATCTGGCAATCAGCTTATTCAGAATGGTATGTGACGCCAATTTTATGGCCAGATTTTAATCGTGATGAATTTCGAAAAGCTCTCATTGACTTTGGTCAACGAGAACGCCGGTATGGTCTGGTGATTCCCTGTCAGGAAGATTGAACCAGGCATGTTGCTAACCCGAGTAAAAACTGCAATTGTTCTTCTGGCTCTGGGACTTTCTGCAGTCTATTTCAGTGGATGGGCATATTTTTCGTTCATTGCCATCATTTTACTATTGGCTGGTCACGAATATTCTCAAATCTATCGTAAAGGTGGATTTCAACCGAATACTTTGATTATTTTGGCAACTGTGTTTAGCCTTTCATTGTTCCGGTTTTTGTTTGCATTTCAGTATAATGACATCATATTAGCACTCTCGTTTTTGATTTCGATGGCAGTTCACACATTCCAATATGAAGCGGGTCGTGACAAAGCGCCTATTGATTTTGCCCTTACGATAGGAGCGATTATGTATTTTGGTTGGATTGGAAGTTACTTCATTTCAATCATGTTTTTACCAGATGGTCAATGGTGGTTACTATTATCTATTGCCATTATCGCTTTTGCTGATAGTGGCGCATATTTTATAGGAAGCCGATTTGGAAAACATAAAATGGCGCCCAGGGTAAGCCCCAAAAAATCCTGGGAAGGATATTTAGGTGGCATCCTTTTTGGAGTAACAGGCGGGATTCTAACAGGTTTTGTATTTCATCAATTCATTCCATCCATTAATTTGGTTCATGGAATGGTGTTAGGCATCATTTTGAGTATCATCACTCCTATAGGAGATCTGGGGGAAAGCATTATTAAACGTCAATTCAATGTCAAGGATTCGAGTAAATTATTACCTGGGCATGGGGGAGCCATGGATCGAATAGATACCTGGGTTTGGGCTGTGTGCATCAGTTATTATTTAATCATCTGGATTTTTTAAATACAAAGAGAAGTCTTTGATTGACTTCTCTTTGATGAAATTTATTTCAAGCTATAAACCAGATTTGCGTCAGCTGAGATAATCATTTGTCCGGATGCAATCGGGGCTTCAGATGTTTCAGCATAATAACCACCACCTTTTGCATCATAACCTGGTTGCGGATTGCCGCTTGAGTACACACTTATGTTTTGTACTTCTCCAAGGCTGATACCTGCCAGACCTGCTAGCTCCTGTGCTTTTTCTGTCGCATCCTGGATAGCTAAGCGACGAGCTACAGATTCAGCTTGCTTTCGATCTTCAACATCAAATGAAATCCCATTGATCTGATTTGCTCCACTTCGAACAACTGCATCCAAAATCTCACCCAGCCGATTCAAATCTCGGACTTTTACGTTCACGGTATTCTCAACCACATACTTCATTTCCATCGGTTGTCCATCCATGCCATAATTCTGATAAGGATACACATTGAATGCAGTGGTTTGAATATCCAGAGGATCTATGCCCATTTCAGAGAGAACAGATGAAATGGATTTTGCCTGTTTGTTATTATCAACCAAGGCAGTGGCAACATCCAATGCTTCACTTCTGGTTCCAATATTTATGTAAGCAATATCTGGAATAAGATACACTTCACCTCTGCCTGATACAGACATTGTTCGTAAACTTTTTTCGTTTACACCAACGGCAGAACAAGAGCTTAAGATTACCGCCAGTAAAACAAACAATGATACAAATAACATTTTCTTCTTCATACTACCTCCAAAGGTGTTTTGTAATTATTTTTGTAACCTTAAGACGATGAATTAATAAATAAGTTCCCAAAACAATAAGGTTGCTGGAGATCCAACAACCTTATTTCATTGCAAGGGAAATTATTTATGGATTATCGACTTTTAAAGATCCGAGGGGAAGGTTAATGTTTAAAACATAACCCTGGTTTACTCTCGAGTGTTTTGAATAAATCACATCACCTTCTCTCACAAATCCATCACCCAGGGTAACTCCAGTCATCCCAGAATCTAAATGGATCGTTACCGGAATATTTGGAGGAACGATGATGACCATTTCCCCAATGACACACTCAAGGTCGGCCGATAAATTTTCAGTATCTGGCAGGTTAACTTTCATGGTTCCAATTACCAGTTTTGAATCAAGGTTCTGAATATCTAAATCAGTCAATGAAAGATTCTGAATTCCGATAATTTGTTCAATATTAATACTGAATGGTACATCTGCATTCAATAAAAGTTCCCAGGGGAATCCTTTATTCATATTATTGGAAGGAAGATAAACATTTCCGGAAGTAGATATTGAGATTTTTTGAGTTTGACCGCTCAATTCTGATTCAACTTTAATTTCTTCATTATTAGACGCAAGAATCTCGCCTTCGATTAATTGATTTGTAAAATCACCTGAATCAATCGTCAATTTACCAACCATAGGCTTGATATCAAGTTCAGCTCGTTTCGTATCTCCAACTTCATAATTGATGGGATGCGAAATGGCATCTTTTGTGAAAGGTCCTTGTAAGGCAAACCAAAACAGTCCCAGCACTAATAGAATGGAAAATGCAACTCCAATCAATGAACCTACCAGTGAACGACCACGGAAGATGATTTCCAGACCTATGGAGACGATTATTATTGGCCAGAAGTTCATAATAATCTGCCAGGTGCTCATAGAGAAAAAGCCAAAGTTTGCCAGAATTAATATGGAGCCAACGCCAAAATTGATAATCGCTCCAGTCCATTTTTGATTTAACAAATCATCAATACCACCAAAAATAAATATAATTGGCCAAAATCGAACAATCAAATTCCATCCGTTCCCTGGAATTAAATTGAGATTGGAAAGTAATAAAATGACACCAATAAAAATAATGAGTAACGGAAAAAAGATACTTCGATCTGATTTTCTAACCGTATAATTCGTATTTTCTGACATTGTTCCTCCTAAGGTTGACTTTTTTTAACAAATGATCTGACAACCAGAAAAACACCAAACACGATCAAAATCACAGCCCAAACCAGGCTAGATACATTGAAATCTTCAAAGAAAGCAAAAATGCTGACAACGAACAAGATTCCAGCAGGAATTAATGGCCATTGGCGATTCCCATCCAGACCAGGCAAGATAGTCAACAAAGCAAATGTCAGCGCAATACCCATCAGGAGTACACCACCGCCCTCAAACTTTGTAAATCCATCCACCAGGATGGTTGCTGCGAGAGAAGCCATGACACCAGCTGGTATGATAGCCCACCAGAATTTATTGTTCATTAAATAAACGATCAAAAAGGCGATACTGATGGAAACAAAAAATATGGATCCACCAATTTCATCCTGAAAATTAGGAAATACAGATGAAATTAGAATTAAGAACCCTAATCCAATCAGAACAACACCAGGGATAATTGCCCACCAGGCATTTCGATTTTGGAAAAGATAAACGATGAATGCAACACCGGCGAATGCAAAGAGTACTCCCCATAAAAGCCCACCAAAGGGAATTATGTTTAAGGAATCCAAAAAGGAAGCTATTCCAACGATAACGAGTAATCCCCCTAACAGAATACGCCAATTATTTTTTAACGTCATTTGTCACCTCTCACTTTCTGACAATTTTAATTAATTCCAAATGTACTTGAATTTAATCTCATTTATTAATACGATTATTCTCCAAAAAAGTAGCATCTTTGTTTTATACAAAAATTATACAATGTTCAGGTCAACACTTGACACTTTAATGAAAAGCAATATAATAGGATAAATTAAGTCAAATTTTGGAGATTTATGAGATTAAATTGCTTGTGTCTGAGGCGGGGTCCTTTATAACCGTCGCCTGAGATAAACAGTTCATTGACAGTCATCTATATCAGGCAGCGGTGTCAAGCCCCGCTCATTTTCACTTAACCACCTGATAAACGGATGACTGTATTTTTTTAAACCTAGGAGAAAATAATGAGAATAGCAAATAACATTACAGAACTAATTGGAAATACCCCTTTGGTACGCCTCAATCGATTAACAAAAGGGTTAAATGCAGAAGTTTTAGCAAAATTGGAATATTTCAATCCTGCCCACTCTGTCAAAGATCGAATTGGTGTGGCAATGATTGACGCTGCCGAAAAAGCTGGATTAATCAACCAGAATTCAATAATTGTTGAACCCACCAGTGGCAATACTGGTATCGCGTTGGCATTTGTTTGCGCAGCCCGGGGATACAAATCCATCATCATCATGCCAGACACGATGTCTAAAGAAAGAAGAATCTTACTGCGAGCATTTGGTTCAGAATTAATTCTGACACCCGGAAGTGAGGGAATGCCTGGAGCAATCGCAAAGGCCAATGAATTAGCCAGAAATGACCCACGTGTTTTTATACCGCAACAGTTTCAAAATCCAGCAAACCCGGATATTCATCGGAAAACAACTGCCGTCGAAATCATCAATGATACTGATGGTCAACTGGATTATTTTGTTTCTGGCGTTGGTACCGGCGGTACCATCACCGGTGTCGGAGAGGCTTTAAAAGAACACAATCCCGACATAAAGGTTGTTGCAGTGGAACCTTCGGACTCAGCTGTTCTGTCAGGTGGCGAAAAAGGTAAACACCCCATTATGGGAATTGGCGCAGGTTTCATCCCGGATGTGCTCAATACAAAAATTTATGATGAGATCATACAGGTATCCGGACCAGATGCATTCGAAACTGCTCGAAATATGGCATCTGAGGAAGGACTTCTGGTGGGCATTTCCTCGGGAGCGGCAACCTGGGCGGCTTTACAAATTGCTAAACGAACCGAAGCATCAGGAAAACGAATTGTTGTCATCATTCCATCATTCGGTGAACGGTATTTGAGTACAGCTTTGTATGAAAATTTAAAGGATTAGGAAAATGAAAAATTTTTTATCAACTTTTAAATCCGATTTGGAATCCGTTTTAAGTCGTGATCCTGCTGCCCGAAATAGACTTGAAATTATCCTGCTTTATTCCGGATTACATGCTGTCTGGTCTCACCGAATTGCTCATTGGTTCTGGACTCATAAACTCTTTTTGATTGCCAGAGGGATATCACAACTTTCCAGATTCCTGACAGGGATTGAGATACATCCAGGGGCAAAAATTGGAAATGGATTCTTTATTGATCATGGAATGGGCGTTGTCATTGGAGAAACAGCGGAGGTAGGCAAAAATGTAACGCTGTATCATGGCGTCACATTGGGTGGTGTCAGTACAGAAAAAGGGAAACGGCATCCAACCATTAAGGATAATGTGGTCATTGGAGCCGGAGCAAAGGTTTTGGGTGCTATAGAAATTGGAGTGAGTAGCCGTGTAGGAGCAAATGCGGTTGTGGTTCATACAGTGCCTGAGAATTCTGTGGTAGTAGGCGTACCGGGGCAAATCGTAAAACGATCCAACCAGGTGGTCAGTACGAAACCAGATCTCCACCACGACTTATTACCGGATACAATTGGCAAAACCATTGAAACGATATTGGAACGCATGCAAAAAATGGAATCCAGGGTTGATCTCTTTTCCCACTCTCATCCAATGTTAACAAAACCAGAAAACGGAAACGGAAAAGAAAAGGCCAATATTCATGCGCCAGTGGATGGTGTCTGGCAAGGAGAAGACTTCTCAATTTGATCAATGAGAGTTTTATTTTCGTATAAAACCTCTGAATGCCACGATGATTAATCCCATCAGGCAAATAATTGCCATCCCCCAACCAATGGTTTGTCGTTGCTTTTTTTCCATACTGTAAATGGAGAATGGTGGTTTGGATGTCGGTGATGGGGTGGGCGTAATGGTTTCAGAAGGTTGTGGAGTAATGGGTGTTTGACTGGGAGTAATCGTTCTCGTTGGTGGTATAGATGTATTTGTGATGGTTGGTGACAAAGTAGGGGTTGGGGCAATCTGCACAACCAGACGTTCACCTACAAAAATAACCGGTGTTGGTAGCAGGTTGTTCCATTGGATAATATCTGCAATTGTGACATTATAAGCAATGGCGATTGACCATAGTGACTGGCCATCCAATACCTCATGAATGATCGATCCGTCTAATTGAGGAGTAGCAGTCATCACATCACTAACAAGATTTGGATCAGGTGTGATCTGGTAATTGATAGTTGGTTGAGCAGCCAATCCTGTCTGAATTTCCTGTACCTGTAACACATAATAAATCATGTCATCCTTGACTGCGACCCCCGCACCAACTTTTCCGAAGGGGTACCCGATGATGGTGTTCCAGTTGGTTGTGTCCGTCCACATAGAAAATACGACCACTTGAACTGTCAAATTAGTTCCCCCGGCAATATTTTCAAGAAATCCCAAACTGCTCAGAGTGGATCCATCTGCTCGATTGTGTGTAATCTGTCCAATTTCTGCCATATAATCGGCGTGTTGTTGTGCTGAAGCCATCAAGGTATTGTCAATTTCTAAAAGCGCTAATGAATTGTTCTTCCGAACACTATTTACTGTATTGATTAATTCTATGGCAGAATTTGATTGCGCTTGAATAAGCTTTTCGGGCTGCAAATACGCAAAAGCTCCAACCAGGAACAATATAACAATTAAAATAAAAATTCGACGCATTGTTGGGTATTATAACCGATGCATCGAATTCTTACCTTTTTTGGATTTGTTCAGGACAGAGATCTATCCTTGAAATTCGTTCCCATGGCCTCGGCGATCAGCAAAAAATCACTGGCTGATACCATACCAACAATCAGTCCATTGTCATCAATCACAGGTAAATGATGAATGTGTTTTTCCCTCATGACCTTAGCACATTCTCTTATGGATAGATTTTGTTTCACAGAAACGACTGGAGAAGACATGATATCTTTAACTGTTAATTCTTTTGGATTCTGATTATCTGCAACGATTTTATCGCTGATATCCCTTGACGTTATAATCCCATAATCAGGATTATTCTCGCTTTTTCTCACCAAAACACTATTGATATACCGGCGACGCATAATACTCAGAATTTCGTATGCCGATTGATCCGGATCTACAAATACAACCAGATCCATCATCCAATCTTTTACGGTATGTTTTTCATGCATTTCAAATATTCTCCTTTCCAATAATTTTGACACAATCGAACTGATAATTACTATTAGTATATAGAATTGTGTACCAGAAAATCAAGTTATTATCTTATAGAAAATCACCATTTCCTTTGATTTAAGTACTCAAATAATGAGTAAGCAGTCATGTCCAATTGTAATGGCGTTATTGAAACTAAACCTTCTTTCAATGCGCCATAATCTGTATCTGACTCTGGAACTCTATGTGGAAATTCACCTCCAATCCAATAATAAGATTCACCTCGAGGGTCGTCTCGAATTACCAATGCATCCCGATACAAACGTAAGCCCTGTTTTGTTATTTGATATCCTTTAATCTCTTCCTTATCAATTTTTTCTTCAATAAAACCCAACAAGGCGATTGCAACACAATCTGATGGAGCACCATCTGAGGAAAATGCACCAATACGATTTATAAAATCTACCCTTCTTACTCTAAGCGGCTTATGGAGTGTTTTCTTATGCCCGGATACAGACCAATTTTTATCCGGTGCTAACACTGTCACTTTTCCAAGTTGGGTCAATGATTTTGTTAATTGAATTATCCCTTGAGCCAGAATTCCATCATCATTTGTTACAAGTATATGTGTCATTCGTTTTCCTCAAAGTATTAGATTTTGTTGTTTTTTTCAACAACTCCATTATAGAATAGCTCGCCCAATCATTTGATTTTTTTGTATTCTGATGCTTGCAATAATTGAAAAATCAACCTTTTCTGGACGATTCTACAAATCTTATGATATACTATTTCGGCTGCAGAAAGCAGTACATTACACACGTTCTCTGACCATATCAGCGTGCATCCTGGATGTTCTGATCAAATGGGTTGACGAGAGCGGAGGACAAACGAAAATTAATAAGGAGAAAGTAAAAACAATATGGCATCTGTAATTTCCATGAAAGCGCTCTTGGAAAGTGGTGTTCATTTTGGTCACCGTACCAATAAATGGCACCCTGGAATGCGTCCGTTCATTTTTACGGAACGCAATGGTATTCATATCCTTGATCTGCAACAAACAGTCAAGGCAATCAATTCAGCCTATAATATCGTTCGCGATACTGTAGCAGCTGGTGGAACAATTCTGTTCGTAGGTACAAAACGTCAGGCGCAAGAAACAATCAAAGAAGAATCTTTGCGCTGTGGTATGCCTTACGTTACAGAAAGATGGTTAGGTGGCACATTAACCAATTGGTCAACAATCAGCCAACGAATTGGTGAACTGGAACGATTAGAAAAATTACACGAGACTGGTGAAATCAATTCTTACACCAAAAAAGAAGCCTTGATGATCGATCGTGAAATTACTCGTCTGATGATCCGGTTAAGCGGTGTTCGCAATATGAAGAAAATCCCTGATTTGCTCTTCATTATTGATGTCAACCGGGAAGAGACGGCTGTTCATGAAGCGAACTTGAAAGGTGTTCCCATCATTGCAATGGTCGACACAAATTGCGATCCTCGCAATATCGACCATGTAATTCCCTCGAATGATGATGCAATTCGAGCCATTAAACTAATGGTTTCCAAAATTGCTGATGCAGTAATAGAAGGTAAATCATTACGCAAAGATGAAGATCTCGATGAAGAAATGACACCTGGCGAAGAAAAACCAGTGGTTGTCAGACGCCGTATGGAAGAAGATGCAGAATTGGCTGATGAGACATTATTAGGCGCTTCAACTTTAGCAAAACTTGATGTTGATAAAGAAGAAGAAGTTGCAGAAGAAGTTGCCGAAGAAGTTGCAGAAGAAGTTGCCGAAGAAGTTGCAGAAGAAGTTGCCGAAGAAGTTACCGAAGAAGTTGCAGAAGAAGTTGCCGAAGAAGTTACCGAAGAAGTTGCCGAAGAAGTTGTTAAAGAAGCACCCGAAGAAGTAACTGAAATTGTGGTTGAAGATCTTGTTGATGTTGAAGAGGAAGAAGTTATTGTTAAAAAACCTGCTACAAAAGCCAAAAAGACTGCAAAAGCCAAAGTAACCAAAAAAGCTGAAGCAGTATCTGAAGTACAAGCTGAAGTACAATCTGAAGCACAAGCTGAAGCACAAGCTGAAGTGGTTTCTGAAGATGTTGAAGAAGATGTATCCGCCGAATCTAAAGATTTGGATGAAGAGTAGAACATTCCATTATTTGGAATGCAAGAATGTGAAGGATTTTTAAAAAATGGCAATTTCAACTGAAGATATCAAAAAATTAAGAGAATCCACAGGCGCTGGCATTTTAGATTGCCGCAAAGCACTGGAAAGTGCAGATGGAGATTTAAACAAAGCATTGGATTTCCTGCGGGAAAAAGGTCTGGCAAAAGCCGCCAAACGTGCATCTCGTAATGCCTCAGAAGGTGTCGTCGAACTTTACAACCATGGCAATGGCCGTGTTGGTGTAATGGTAGAAGTAAATGTAGAAACCGACTTCGTTGGTCGCTCTGAAGCTTTCCGTGAGCTTGCTCATGAGATCGCTCTGCAAATTGCAGCATCATCACCAGAATACATTCGCGAAGAAGATATTCCCCAGGAAGTTTTGGATAAAGAAGCCCAAATTGCAGCTGCCAAAGCCCGTGAAGATGGAAAACCAGAAGCAATCCTTCCTCGCATTGTTGAGGGAACTTTGGAAAAATTTAAAAACGAAGTGGTGTTGATGCGTCAACCTTATATTCGTAATGAAGACATCACCATCCAACAATTAATTAACGAAAAAGTTGTTGCATTGGGTGAAAATATTGTCGTTCGCCGATTTGCCCGTTGGGCATTAGGTGAGACCACTTCTGAAGAAGAATAATTAAATAAAAAAGCCAACCAGATGGTTGGCTTTTTTTTTAGAAAGCCGCAAAAATATGGAACAAATCAAATACAAAAGAATTTTACTAAAACTTTCGGGTGAAGCCTTAGGAAATGATTCCGGAGTTGGAATTGATCCACAATGTGCCGTAAGAATAGCAAATCGAGTCAAAGAAGTCCATCAGATGGGCGTTGATGTCGCCATTGTGATTGGAGCAGGAAACCTTTGGCGCGGAAAGCAAGGTTTGGAGCTCGGAATGGATCGAGCGACTGCAGACTATATGGGCATGTTGGCTACTGTGATGAATGGTCTGGCACTGATGGACGCGCTCGAGTCGATCAATGTGGTAACCAGACTGCAATCCGCCATCGAAATGCGTTCTGTTGCTGAGCCCTACATACGCCGTCGAGCGATACGCCATATGGAAAAGGGAAGAGTGGTTATTTTCGGTGGTGGCACTGGTAATCCATATTTCTCAACCGATACTGCAGCTGCTTTACGAGCGATGGAAATCGACGCTGATGTGGTTATAAAAGCCACCAAAGTGGATGGGGTTTATGATAGTGATCCCAAGTTAAATCCGAATGCCACTAAATTTGACCATCTTACCTATATTGATACATTAAATATGAGGTTAGAGGTAATGGATAGCACTGCCATCTCCTTATGTATGGAGAATAAGTTACCTATACTGGTCTTGAATCTTTTTGACCCCTCAGCATTGAAGAAATCCATATTAGGCGAGCCGATTGGTACGCTGGTAGATGATACGCCATAGCAAAAAAAGGGCTGCGAATGCAGCCCTTTTTTTTTATCTGGATGATTTTTTACACATCCTGGAATTCACCTTCAATTACTTCGTCATCATGCTCATTGCCTTGATTTGTATCCTGTGAACCAGCGGATGCTGTTTTTCCAGTGATGTATTCCTTCAAAATTTGTTCTAATTC
>JAHYJK010000061.1 GCA_019429225.1 Anaerolineaceae bacterium | reverse complement strand
TCTGGCAAGAAGAAGGTTGGAGTGGCTGTTGCGAAAGCCGCCAGGGCAGTTAATTGGGCTGAATCTGGTGTGGCAAACTGCACCCAGCTGGTGGGTGTCGGTTCTATACCGCTGGCGATGAATGTTATATCATCCACATACTCAATCGCTCCAATGCAGGCTGGTTCCAACTTGCTGGAAACATTCTCCCAGGTAAAGTATCCGTATTGTCGATAAGCCAACTGCATAGCATTACTCAAGCAGCCTGAACCGGCATTGTAATTAACCAGGGTGAAACGCCATAAATCTTCATAACTACTGATCTCACCAGGATCTTTGTTGGTTGTATTGCGAATAATCTTACCTACCTGCTCACAATTGGCAATCAAACCCTCTGCAAAGATTCGTACTGAGAAATTTGCCTGAGAGAGATCAATCCCTACCGGACATTCCGGGCAGGTTGAATTTACTTTTGTGACCAATGCTCCCCGTAGCATTGCCTGCTCATCTTTGGAGATATTACCAAAACCAAGGTCGCAACGTTCCTGACTGAGAACCAATGGACAGAATTGATGAAAGAAACTTGGATTCCAGAGCAGTACTGTATCAGCACCATTATCAGTCATTTGCCCCAAGCCTGCTTCCCGGTAATTACTATAGATTCCAGGCCAAAATTGGCTTTCCCGGCTGAACACATTTTTTAACAATTGTGCAGGCACACCCGATTCATTGGCAGCAGCCAAAATTTCATCATTAAAAATGTTTTGCCATTCCACTACCTGCGTATAAGCTTCCTGTACCCCGCATGCATTCGCACTTAAATTCCGATTTAATCCGTTATCTGGACAAAAGCTGGCATCCACCTGCCCGGATGAGATTAACATCCCGGCCAGGTAATAAAAGGACACACTGGTATATAAAGCGCCAGCATTATCAGGGGTTAACAACCAGGGCGGTGGTCCACCAATTTCCGGGAAAACCTGCCAGGTTTCAGAACAGCTGGCAGGGGTTGAACCACGCCATTGGCTAGAAATCACATCGATATACCATAAGTGTTGGTCTGTGGTATTACCCTCCGGGTTCGTAAAATCCCCCCACGGTTGCACGCGCACCAAAGCGCTAAAAACTTCACTTGAATCCCCAAAAGAAGAATCCGCCCAGAATTCCACTGCAACCCCGTTTCTGCCGGTTGGCCAGAATGGTAAATCACAATCATCGGATGGACAGCTGAAAGGTTGTCCATCTATCGTGCCCTGAATGCGGATGATGGCTTCGTTAGCCAGCAGTTCTTCACCGATTAATCTTAAATTTGGCAGGCTGGTACAGGTATTTTCCGGGGAGCTTTGTTCACAATTGGATATTGCCAACCATACCTGAGGGAGCGGAAGCTTCACTTCGATAGCACGTTCACCAGGGTAGGATTGAAAATAACTCAGGTATGCACCGGGACATTGGTTGACATCGCCACCTTCTTCCACCTGAGTACATGGTTTCGCTTTTAACCACTCCTGTGCTTTGGACTTACCACACCAGGTTTCAACTTCATCCGCTGTTGGCCACCCCGTGTGTTCAACCAGGAAACGACATGTGATCTCGTTATTTTTCCAACGAACCAACCACCATTCATGGGCAACGTATTCAACAACTATATTTGTCATGCGCTGATATTCTTCTTCCTCTTCTGATTGATTTTCGGCATAGGCAACAGAAGGCCAGAGCGAAAATCCGCCCAGCACACCAATCGACAGAAGCAGTATCAGCAATCCCAACAAAAAGCGGTTCACTTGATCAATGACCTTCCTTAAATAAGGAACCCTCATCAAAAATTAAATACAAAAATGACTCAGAAGAAAAACTTCTATGCATTAGTGTAGCATAAATCATGCCGAATTAAAACAGTTTGTGCAGATATTAATGCAAAATGATTAGGACGAATTAAGGATAACCATTTGTCGGTTGCGGGGTGTTTTGCGCCGGGTAACCTTCCAATGTACTGCTGGGCGTTAAAGTTGGTCCGCCAGGCGTGATGGTAGCTGTATAAATGGTCGGGGTGGCAGTCGGCGTGATCGTCCGGGTCGGTGTTAAGGAAGGCGTATATGTACTGGTTGGCGTAGGTGAGATGGTCATTTGATATTCAAGGGTCATGATCAGGTCAGAAGATTGCACAGCAACAGCACTAAAATCAAGCGCATCCTGAACCATCCTGAATATTCTTTCTGAGCGTGGCAGCAATACGGTTGGGGTGACATCACCAGGGAGCTGCCAGGGAATGAAATCCCCAATATTGAACTGAAAGAAACCGAATCGATCTGGCTGACCCAGGCGAATACCGAGCGGAACATATTCCAGCAATAAGGGCAGGGTTAGATTGGTCTGGACTGTATTTCGATAGGTGTAATACAATTCCGACAACTCTATCAACTTACCGCCTCTTGCCATGCTTTGGAAAAGCTGGAAAACGACCTGCTGTTGACGAACTGCCTGGTCGCGAATATCCGAACCTTCCCGAAAACTGATATAACAAAAAACATCGTCCCCATTCAGGTGGACACTGCCTGCTGGTATACCCCCGCAGTTATCGTAATAGTTGCGGAAGACGTCCACATCCAGACCTTTGAGCTCATCCACAAACCATGAAAAATCATCCTGGTGTACAAGAACATACTCATCGGGTCGCATACCGATATTGTATTCAATCGTGTCGGCCAGCATCTCAAAACCACCCACCGCGTAGGCTACCCCAATGCGTTGCATGGTGTAACCCGGGATATATACAAACATTTCCGGCGGCAGAGAAAGCAGGGCTACTTTTGCCAGACGGGGATGATAAAAAGCCAGCATAACTGCGTTCGCCCGGCTGACAAATGGGGCATCATTATCGGACCCAAGTAAAACGATCAGGCGCACTTCATCCGGAATGGTCAATCCGGTGGCAGGTGCCGGGATGGCAGTGGCTGGTGCAATCTTTGGTGTGGGATAATTCACCCTGGGCTGTCTGCCTATCACAATCTCACGCGTATTTTCCAGTGTGGGCATCGGGATGGGACTGGGTGTCGCACTGGCTGTCACCTGGGGATTATTTGGCGTAGTCTGCGGTTGTTGAACACAACTACCCAGAACCAGCGCCCATACGAGCAAAAACGGTAGCACCCAACGCATTGTGAAAGATTTAGAAATCTCTTCCGGTTTTTTTCCCCGCTTACCCAGGTTTTCCATTATGAATCCCCGATTTCTTTTCCGGCCCGTTGCAATGCCTGTTGATAGAGCGTCATTAAATTTCCAACAGGCTTCTGATCCATCCAGGACTTCATAGCTGTTGAAAGTGAATCAGCACTACCTGGATTCCATTCCAGAAAGTCCAAAACAATCACAGCTAATATAAATGCCCCTTGTTGATGGGACTGTAAATAACGATATGGGTCTGGCATAAACCCATGTTTATAAAGCAGAAACACTTTGCAGGCTTCAACAATATTTTCATGAATATAGTTTTCAATGTTTTCGAAAGAAACGACAGATTTACTTTTATCATAAGCCAACTGAATGAACGAATCTTCCACCAGCGGTTGCAGAAGGTCTGGGATTCCCAGGTTTGCCACGGCCGATTGTATTACTTCATGCAGTGAAAAATCCAATATTTTTTGACCGCTGAAGGAAATATCCAGTATTGAATTATGCCTGGTCAATCGCACCCCATGATGCGCATTGAGAGCACCCATGAAAACATGTATTTCCTCTGGAAGATTCTCCTGCATAAAAAAACGAGTGATGCCCTCCATAAAGTTCAAACGAAACAGAGAGTCATCCATCTGATCCACCCGTTCTTCAACCATGGGTAAATACTCAGATAACCAATATTCGCGGAAACCTAATAATTCTAATTCCTGAATGACGGGTGCCAACACCTGAAAAAACAGGAATAGTTGATCTTTTTGGGGTAATAATCGCGGTTCATTTTGTTCAAGGGCTGCCAGAAAACCTTCCTGATCCAGCATTAAATCTAATAACGGAGCTTTATCAAATTGAGGAATGATGGAAAGTACAAATGCAATCGGAGGGCTGATTAACGTACTTCCCAGGGCTGCTGAAACCTGTTGCAATATCTCCCGGGAGTCAAGACTCAATGGTTGGCCAAATTCTGAATAAACCTGTGGATAAAGAGTCTTATATGGCGAATCAACACCTACAATATTCAGCAGGTTGAGCAAATCCAGGTTATAAGAATGGTGAAAAAGAATATCCATTGGGCTCTCAAAGAAGTTGTGTGAATGATTGTACTGATTATGCCATTTTTAGGGGAAATTGCCAAATGATAATTAACAAACACTGGTGCGCCTGTTCAAGCGCACCAGTTGGTCTTCATCGGTGGAGATGAGGGAGGGCACCACCGAAAACTGCATATTAATCTTACAATATCTATTCTACTAACAATGTGTGTTGATTACCTCATACAAAGGTCTCAATTCTGATGGCGCTTTGTCCAGCTTTTGTTCTGGTCATTCGGCCAGGTTTTCATCTCACTCAATCAATCGGTGCTGGAATTGCGGAGGGAATCTCCTCGATTTGTTTGGGTATCCAAAATTTTCTCCAGGCGATTGGCATCGCTACCAGCAAGGCAATGGTGGGCAGAATGAAGGGTAACTGAGGATTAAAACGCTCGTATAACCAGGCACCGATGAACGGAGCTGGTAAAGCTACCACACCGACACTGGTGGAGAAAAGACCAAACGCCAGTCCCCGCAATTTTTCTGGCACTGCTTTGGAAATCAAGGAACTATAGGCTGGCCCCATCAAAGCCTGCCCCATGCCAAACATGATGTAAGCAATCGACATGGACGCGAAGTTTCTGCTGGTGATAAAAACTACATGGAGGCAGCAAACATCCCCATACCTGCAACAATAGCATGTCGTTCACCCTTGCGGTCGGAAAGCCAGCCTGTGAAGGTCATCAGCGCCATGGTAACGATGGAAGACATTGAGTTCAGAATCCCAATCTGAGTGTTGGTGATTCCCACTTCATTATTCATGTAAATCGGGAACAATTGCCCAACCATATTGAAGTTAATATCGATAATCCCATCCGTGATCAATATCCAGGTGGCCACACCACCACTTGCCAGCAACACCAGCATGGCACCAATACTGGATTTTAAGTTGCTAAAGCTGGGTTTTTCTCGGCTGGGTGCAGGTTCTTGGGCGGTGGGAGATGAGATAATCTCCGGCTCTTTATCATAACGAATCGCCATGCCAATACGCAGAATGGTTGCCAGTGTGAAAAAGCCAGCAGCAACAATGAACATCATGCTATACCCATAGCGATCGGATAAAAATCCACCCAACGGTGGTCCCAACACGCCCACCACCGCAAAGACAGTATCAGCGATGCCATAAATTTTCCCGCGATTATTTTCGGAGGATTGTTCAGCAATATATGCCCGGAAACTGGGTGCCACAAAGGAACGCCCGATCGCCCCGGTTGCCATTGCCAATAGACCCCATTCCCAGCTGGGTGCCAGAAGAAAGATCACAAAGGTGAACATGTTGGCGACACTGCCAATGGCAACTGCTTTCAATCGTCCAATCGAATCAGATATCCACCCACCGAAGATCTGAAATAACAGTGGCAGGATGGCTGCAATCGTAAAAAATAAACCCACCTGACGCACATCTGCCCCCAGATGCTGGAGGTACAATGGCAGCAAGGGATCGTACATCATGGCAGCGATATTGGCTAAAATCATACCGGTCATAAACAGCTGTAATGTGCGCGGAAAAAGGTTCATGACTTTGGAAATTCGTTTCAAGTTGTGTTCTCCTGCGAAGTGAATAAAATACGGAGTTCCACTCCTGCATAAAGTTGTAACACAAGCATGACGCTGTTGTGCTGCTTGGCAGGTCAAATTTTTCCTCGCCTGAGGATAGGATTTTTACTGGTCAAATAACCAGGTGATGGTCTTATAGGATCTACATAATCAGTCAAACCAGAAATTTTGGATATAAATGATAAGCTTAAGAAATGTATTCACCCACAAAATTTTAAAAACTAATAAATCCCAAAATTATTATCACTTAACAATAAATTAAGACTTGCTTAACAATGTTCATTTATGATATAAATTAGTTGTGAATAACGTTAAGTTTTTCATACGCAATACAGTCCCCCTCAACGTAATTTCAACCAAATTCTATTTATTTAATGAAGGAGAAAAAGAATGAAGAAACACCTGTTTATAATTTCTGCTTTGATCATTGTACTGTCATTGGTAACTGCCTGTGCTGGTCAACCAGCAGCAGAGCCTGCTCCGGCAGGTGAGCAACCCGCAGCTGCTTTCAAAGCTGGCTTACTGGCTCCCGGCCCGGTCAACGACGGTGGTTGGAACCAGACTGCTTACGAAGCCCTCAAACGCATGGAAACCGACCTGGGTGCTGAAATTGGTTATGTAGAAGTGGAAATGTCACCCGCTGCCTTTGAAAAAGCATTCCGCGATTTTGCCGATCAGGGTTATCAATTCATCCTGGGACATGGTAATGAATTCACCGATGCCGCAGTTGCTGTTGCGCCTGACTATCCGAACACCTTCTTCTTCCTGTCCAGCAGCCGCTTCTATGATCCCAGCGTACCGAATGTTATTGGTCTGAACTCTGACTCCAGCCAACCCTGTTACGCCTTTGGTTATATTGCAGCCAAGATGGGTACCGGTGCAGGTTTGATCGGTGGTATGGAAATCCCCCCCATCTCCGAATCTTTCACCGGTTTCATCAATGGCGCACATGCAGTCAATCCTGATTTCCCTGTACAGGTAACCTATCTGGGAAACTGGACGGACACCGCTTCTGCTAAAGAAGCATCCATCAGCTACATTGACGGTGGTGCCAACTTCCTATTAGGGAATGCTGACTTCGCTGGAAATGGTGTCTATCAGGCAATGTTAGAAAAGAATGTATATGGCTTTGGCATGTTTGGTGATAATACCGAAAAAGCACCGCAACAAATCCTGGCTAATTACATCCTCGATTATGGCGCTGGATTGGTACACCTGGCTGACGCAGTAAAAGATGGCACATTTAAACCCACCAGCAATATTGAATTTGGTCTGGTTGATGATGATGTTATTTATATCGTCTACAATGAAGGTGCTGCCACCCCGGTTCCACAAGAATTGCGCGATGAAGTAGCTGCCCTTTATTCAAAAATCAGCTCAGGCGAAATTGACACATTAGCTCCAGTAGAATAATGTTTTTGCCCGAAAAATTGGCATCCGTATAACAAATAGTGTTGTTGGCAATCATGCCAACAACACTATTTTAAAATTGCCTTATGACTGACAAATCGATACAATAGATGTAATGCTTGATAATGATTACTACTTGAGGTAGATAATTATGGATTTTGTTTCCATCAAGAAACGATTATTAAAATTTTCACGCAGTGCCTGGACTCCCTTTGCCGCCATTCCGATTGCTTTAGGAATCGGTGCTATTGTGCTGCTGATCGCTGGATATAACCCCCTTCAAGCCTATGCAGCCATGTGGCAAGGCGCTTTCAAGGATCGTACCGCTATCACTGAGGTATTAATTAAAGCCACACCACTGATCTTTATTGGAGCAGGTCTGGCAGTTGCGTTTCGCTGTAGCATCTGGAATATTGGCGCTGAAGGTCAATTTTATGCCGGTGCGGTTGCAGCAACCGCAGTCGGCATTTATCTGGGTGATTTGCCCAGATTCTTATTGGTGCCCCTGGTATTAATTGCCGGTGCTTCCAGTGGCGCCCTGTGGGGTATGCTGGCCGCATTTTTGAAAAACCGGTTTGGCGCCAATGAGGTTGTCACCACCATCATGTTGAATTACATCGCCATCTTCATCACCGGCTGGCTGGTGACCGGTCCAATGATTGAGACTGCAGGATTATTCGCTCAAACCGCCAAAATCAGTCAGAATGCCTGGCTCTGGCGTTTCTTACCCCCTACACGATTACATACTGGCTTTATCCTTGCCGTGGTAGTTGCGCTTGTGTTGTATATCATTATTTTCAAAACCAGTCTGGGGTACACCATCCGGGCGGTGGGCATCAATCCGGAAGCAGCCCGTTATGCTGGCATCAATGTAAAACGAAAAGTATTACTCGCCATGGCTATCAGCGGTGGCGCTGCCGGACTGGGGGGAGCAGTGGAAGTCGCCGCCATCTCTTATCGTTTATACCAGTTGATTTCACCCGGATATGGGTTCGATGGGATTGCTGTTTCATTATTGGTAAATAACAATCCACTGGGGGTCATTTTCTCGGGCATCCTGTTTGGCGCTTTACGATCTGGCGCTGAAGTGATGCAGATGAATGCAAAAGTCCCCTCTGTTCTGGTGTTTCTCATTCAGGGTCTTGTCGTTCTCTCTGTGGTTGCTTTCGGTGTTTACAGTTATGTTTCTAAAGAAAAAGAGGAGTGAGATCAATTATGGAGCTCATACCTTCCATTTTATTTTTACAAGGAATTCTTGCTGCCACCTGGCGTATGGCTACTCCAATTTTATACGCCGCGGTTGGTGAAGTATTTTCTGAAAAAGCTGGTGTGATCAATATTGGATTAGAAGGGGTGATGTTAATCGGTGCATTCAGCGCTTATTCCGTTGCCTTTGAGTCCGGTTCGTTATGGTTGGGTTTGCTGGTAGGGATACTGGCTGGTATTCTCAGCGGGTTAATTTTTGCATTTTTTACCATCACCATTAAAGCCAATCAAATCGTGGTCGGTGCGGCGTTTAATATGATTGGTATGGGAATTACTGGTTTTCTTTATCGATCCATGTACGCTGTTAGCGCAGTCCCACTTGGATTAAAAACATTCCAATCCGTTGAAATTCCATTTCTTTCTTCGATTCCATTTTTTGGAGAAGTGTTGTTCAAACACAATATTATGGTATATGGCACTTTGTTGTTGGTTCCATTAGCCACTTTCGTGTTATATAAAACTGCTTTTGGACTTTCGATCCGTGCTGTGGGTGAACACCCCAAAGCAGCTGATACGGTTGGGGTAAATGTCGTTCGGATGCGTTACGTGAGCGTCATGATCGGGACAGCATTGGCAGCAGTAGGTGGTGCTTTTCTGGTTCTGGCTTATGCGGATCAGTTTGTGGAAGGCGTCGTCTCCGGTCGTGGTTTCATCGCGTTGGCTGTGGTTGTATTTGGCAGATGGAAACCCTGGGGAGCATTTTGGTCATCTCTGCTATTTGGTATTTTCTATGCCCTGCAATTACGCATCCAAACCATGCCGGATGTCAACATTCCCTACCAGTTCTTACAGGCTTTACCCTATCTGGCAACGTTGGTAGTATTGGTTGGATTTAATAAACGACGCGTGCAAGCCCCCAAGACTCTTGGCGTACCTTACAAATAGGAGAATATATGGAAGACAGTATGCCAAAAAATAATGATCCACAAACGATCCTCCGCATGGAGGAAATTCATAAGAGCTTTCCCGGTGGTGTGTTTGCCAATCGGGGTGTAAATCTGGAAGTCCGCCAGGGAGAAATCCATTGTCTCTTAGGTGAAAATGGTGCGGGAAAAACCGTTTTGATGAGCGTCCTGTATGGGCTTTACAAACCAGATGCCGGTAGTATTTATTATAAAAATGAGAAGTTTGATGCACGCAATCCAAAAGATGCCATCCAAAATCGGATTGGTATGGTTCATCAGCACTTTATGCTGGTTGAAACATTAAGCGTAGCCGAAAACATCATCCTGGGTCAATATAAACCCTGGAAAGTGTTAAACAACCTCGATCCGGTGATCAAAAAGATTCAACAGATGAGCAAAGATTATGGCTTGAATGTCGATCCCACCTCATTGGTCCAGGATTTGTCTGTGGGCGAGCAACAACGCGTCGAGATTCTGAAAGCACTCTATCATGGCGCAGATTTATTGATTCTGGATGAGCCCACCGCTGTGTTGACTCCGCAGGAATCCGAACATTTGCTCGATTTTCTGCGCCAGTTAGCTGATAAAGGTCTCACCATTGTGTTCATCACCCACAAGCTGGAAGAAGTCATGCAGATCAGTGATCGGGTGACAATTCTGCGCGATGGGAAGACAATCGCCACCGTCAACACGAAAGAGACCAATCCACCCGAATTGGCAAAAATGATGGTAGGTCGCGATGTATTGATGGACCTGAGCAAAAAAGAAAAACAGCCGGGTAAAATAATTTTCTCAGTTAAAAATCTGAATGTGAAAGATGAACGCGGCTTGCCAGCGGTGAAGAATTTTTCCTTTGAGGTTTACGAGCGCGAAGTTGTAGGCATTGCTGGCGTGTCCGGGAATGGTCAAAGTGAGCTGGCGTTGGCATTAGCCGGTTTAATGAACAGCGAATTTGACTCCATCATTCTGAATGAGATATCAATTACCAAACGTGATCTTACCCGCTTGAATCAATTGGGGATGGCACACATTCCGGAAGATCGTCAAAAAATGGGACTGATTCTGCCTTTTTCGGTCAGTGAGAATTTCATTGCTGAAACCTTCAATGATCGACCTTTTTCAAAATATGGATTTCTGCAATTCAAGACCATCAAAAATTATTCCCAATCATTGGTAAAGAAATTCAGTATTCGCGTCGGCGATGTGGATGAAGAAATCGCCCATTTATCTGGTGGCAACCAACAAAAAGTGGTGGTTGCACGCGAATTAGATCGGCGTCCCAAGTTTTTGCTCGTCAACCAACCCACCCGTGGTATTGATATTGGCGCCACTGAATTTGTGCGCCAACAAATTATTGCAGAACGCGATGGGGGCGCAGCTATTTTACTCATTTCAACCGACCTGGAGGAGATCTTTGCCCTCAGTGATCGCATTCTGGTCATGTTCGAAGGTCAGGTCATGGGAGAAGTTTCTCCGAATCCGGACATGATCGAACAGGTCGGATTATTAATGGCAGGCAAAACAATCGAATCTGTTCTTTAAAAACAATAGCTAAGGAGTACTATATGACATATCAAGTTCTATTCGTTACCCATCGTGGGGAGCGACATCAACAATCGGCACTGGACGGGGCTCCAAAGGATTTTGAAATCACGATGCTTCGAGATCCCAACAAGGCTGATATAATCAAACATCTACCGGGGAAACGATTCCTTATTACTGAACGCAGCGATGTTATCGATGCTGAGATCATTGCAGCCGGAAAGGATCTACAATTAATCCAGAGACTGGGTTCCCAAATCTACGATATCGATCTTATTGCTGCACAGAAAAATGGGGTAAAAGTATGCTATATGCCCATTGAAATGACCGTCATGGTGGCTGAGCACATGTTGACACAGATGCTGACGCTTGCAAAACATTTCCGAGAAGCAACGCATGTGATTACACTGGACAAAGACTGGGGTTTATCTCCCAGAAAAAGTGATGAAGATACCTTTGCGATTAACTTTACCGGTCGCAAATTGATTGGGGCGCTCTATCGAAAAACCGTAGGGATCATCGGGTTTGGCGAAATTGGCATCGAGCTGGCACGCCGTTTGAAGGGCTTTGAATGCCAGGTGTTGTATCACAAACGCTCCCGTTTATCAGAACACGCTGAAAAGGATCTCCATATTCAGTATGCCAGTCAGGAAGATTTATTGGCACAGAGCGATTTTGTCGCCATGTTATTGCCATTCATGCCAGAAACGGCAGCCATGGTTAATCAGGCATTTATTCAACAGATGAAACCAGGTGCATTTCTGGTAAGTTGTGGCGCCAGTGGATTATATAATGAAGAAGATGTAGCCGACGCTTTGCGTTCAGGTTATCTGGGCGGTGTAGCAACCGATACGTTTGATTGGGAGCCCATTAATATGGACAGCCCCTTATTGCCGCTGGCACGCGATCCGGAAGCAAACATCGTCCTCACCCCTCATACTGCTTCTGGTAGTATAGACCCCAACGCTTTACCAGATCGCAGCGGAGATTATGTAAATCTGGTAAGCTTTATTCATCAGCAACCGTTAATTTATCAGGTAGTCTGATTTATCCATATATCAAATACAAGCCAGAAAGGAGATCTATGTCTAAAACAAAAGAATTCCATCGACCAGATAACTGGTCAAAAGCTCATCAGCTATTAAAACGCTCTGATGTCCAAACAGTTCCTCTCGTAGTTGGTCCAAGGCCGATTGCCCTCGACGACCGTGCGGGGGATGCCTTTGTTGATCTTGAGAAGCTGCACCTCAACTACATCCAATTGGGGGAGGATGGCATAGTGCATATCGGCGCTATGGTAACCCTGCAGGATATCTATCAATCAGAATTGGTCAAATCCCAGGCAGGTGGTGTACTGACGGAAGCAGCTTATTTTTCTGCTACGCTGGGGCTACGTAATCTGGCAAGTCTTGCTGGTACCATTACCAATGCGGAGAACCCACCGGATGTTCCTTTAGCCTTGATGGCATTGGATGCTGTGGTTACCGTTCAAAAAGATGAAAACCAGACCCATCAGGTGGCGTTACATGAATGGATGAAAGATTGCACAAAAGTCCTTCTACCCGGTGAAGCAATTCTGGAAGTTGGCTTCCCGGCACAACCAACGGCAAGTGGTGCACTGGTTCGTATCAACCGCACCCCGCGTGATAAAGCCATTTTGGCTGCTGTGGCTGTTCTGTATATCGACAACGGTCTCTGTTCCAAAGCAAGTGTGTCTCTGGCAGGAGCAAATCCCGCTCCAGTACGGCTTTTGGAGGTTGAAACCTTGCTGAAAGGCAAATCCCTGACATCTGAATTGTTGGCACAGGCTGCCCAATTGGCTGAGAACCAGGCACAACCGCTGGGAGATTACCTTGGAAGCGTGGTTTATCGAACTGCTATGGCATCGGTATTAACCAAACGAGCCATATCTCAAGCCATGAATGCCACAAAATAAAGGAGGACACAGATGAACATACATTTAAAACTTAATGGTAAAGACACCGATCTGGTGGTAATCCAGGATGAAAGTCTGTTGACTGCTTTGCGTCGGGCTGGCATGTGGAGTGTTAAACATGGTTGTGAGACCGGAGAATGTGGTGCCTGTTCCGTTCTGATGGATGGAAAATTAGTCCCTACCTGCGTCATGCTGGCACCGCAAGCCGATGGGCATGCAATTGAGACCGTGGAAGGTATGAGCGAAATCAATACTATTCATCCCATCCAGAAAGCCTTCACCGAGATGGGCGCGGTGCAGTGTGGTTTTTGTACCCCTGCCATGGTGCTGGCCACCAAAGCCTTGATCAACAAAGAAATGTATCCCACTCTCGAAGATGCACGCGATGCCCTCAGCTCGACCATTTGCCGCTGTACTGGTTATGTGAAACCCGTCGAAGCGATTATGCGCGCTGCTGCCATGTTACGCGGCGAAGAAGTACCCCCCATTGATGGTGGTGGAATCCCCATGGATATTGCCTTTGGTCTGACCGGAGAATCCGATCTGGGTCGTGATTTGCCAGACTTTGTCAAAGGTGGATCTGGTTCCGAAGTGAAAATCAAAAAGGATGTCAAAATCGCCCCCTGGGTAACACCCGAATCCCAGACCGATGTGGTGGGTCGTCCGGAAATCAAAGTCGATGCTGTCAAACTGGCCAAAGGGAAACCCGCTTTTACCGATGATATCAACCTGCCCGGTATGCTGTACGCAGAAATGCTCACCAGCCCACATGCCCATGCCCGCATCCGTAATATCGATACCTCCAAAGCCAAAGCGTTACAGGGTGTGCATGCTGTGTTGACTTACAAAGACGTTCCCCGTGTGATTTATGCCTCAGGTGGTCAATCCTGGCCGAACCCCAAACCCTGGGATCAGGTTTCTCTGGATAACAAAGTTCGTTTTGTGGGTGACCGGGTAGCCGTAGTGGCTGCAGAAACACCCGAAATTGCCCGGGAAGCCATCAAACTGATCGATGTGGATTATGAAGTATTACCAATTGTTCTGGATCCACGCGAAGCAGGTAAACCTGGTGCGCCGGTAATCCACGACGAGCCGGATGCTGTCGGTATCCCGGATGCCAGCCATAATCTGGTCAATGTGGTGGATGCTGTCTGGAATGATGTGGACAAGGTATTCGCGGAATGCGACCGCATCTTTGAAAATACGTATTACACCCCCAAACAACAACAGGGGCACATCGAACCACATATCTGCATCACCTACTGGGATGAAGATGAACGTCTGGTGGTGCGCACCTCCACCCAGGTACCTTTCCACGCCCGCCGTATGCTGGCGCCCCTGATCGGTTTACCGATCAAACGTATTCGCGTGATCAAACCACGTATTGGTGGTGGTTTTGGCGGCAAGCAGGAAATGCTGATTGAAGATCTGGCTGCCCATCTCACCCTGGCAACCAAACGCCCGGTTCGCCTGGAGTACACCCGTGAACAGGAATTCACCAGCTCCCGCTCGCGCCACCCGATGTATGTTACTTTCAAAATTGGTGTGATGAACGACGGCACCATCCGCGCTCTGGATATGAATGTCATTTCCGACACCGGTGCTTATGGATCCCACTCCTTAACCGTTGCCAGTGTTTCCGGATTGCGGGGACTTTCCACCTACAAAGCAGATGCATTGCGCTTCCATGCTGATATCTATTACACCAACAAAGCTCCGGCTGGGGCTTTCCGTGGCTATGGTGCCCCACAGGGCATGTTCGGTCTGGAAGTGATCATTGATGAAATTGCCCATTCTCTGGGCTTCGATCCGTTAGAGTTCCGTCGCCGCAATGCGGTTGATGTGGGGGATCATATCCCGATCTCGACTGCATTGGGAGAAGGTGGCACGATCGAACAATACGTGTTGAGCTGCGGCTTACAGGAATGTTTTGACAAAGCTGCCAAATCCATTCAATGGGAACGTCGTAACGATCCCAAATGGCGTGTTGACCCCGAACGACCAAACATCCGCCGTGGATTGGGTGTGGCAACCTGTATGCACGGAACAGCCATCCCCGGCCTGGATATGGGTGGTGCATCCATCAAGATGAACGATGACGGCAGTTTCAATGTGCAGGTGGGAGCAACCGACCTGGGTACCGGTTCCGATACGGTCATCGCCCAGATCATCGCCGAGACGCTGGGTTGTCGCCTGGAGGACATCATCATCTACTCCTCCGACACCGACATGACCCCCTTCGATGTGGGTGCCTATGCTTCCAGCACCACCTTCATCTCGGGTGGTTCCGCCAAAAAAGCCGCTGAGATTGTGCGCCGCCAGATTATTGATCGGGCTGCCAAGATGCTGGAAACCACCTCTGAAGGCATGTACCTGCGACATCGCCAGGCAATCGCAGCGGATGGCAGATCAGTCTCACTGGAAGCTGTGGCTTTGAACAGCTTGCACACCGTCGACCAGCAGCAAATCATGGGGACAGCCTCCTTCATGTCCAACTATGCTCCGCCACCCTTCGGTGCGCAATTTGTGGAAGTGGAAGTGGACACTGAAACCGGTATGGTGCGTGTGCCGCGTATGGTCATGGCTGTGGACTGTGGTACCGCCATTAACCCGATGACCGCTTCCGGACAGATCGAAGGAGGGCAACTGCAGGCATTGGGCATGGCCATCTCGGAAGGGATGGAGTATGACACGGAAGGTAATGTCTTACAGAAACGCTTCGGTGATTATCGCATTTATGAAGCCGATGAAGCCCCCGAAATCACCGCCATTCTGGTGCCCACCTACGAACCCAGTGGTCCGTATGGCGCTAAAGCAGTGGCTGAAATCCCTATGGACGGGGTTGGGCCAGCCGTCTCGAACGCTATCTTTGATGCCATCGGCGTGCGTCTGCGCGAATTGCCGGTGCTGCCAGAGAAAGTCTGGAAAGGCATTCAGGAAAAATAAGAATCATCGGTGCATTGCACTTGAGGTATAACCGAAAATTCCGGTTTGGAACTCAACCATCATCAACCACCATACCAAAAGTGCATTGCACCTTGTCCTTATAACCGCGAACCATGATTTTTATGATTACATGATGGACTATGACTTCATCCCACCATTCTCGCCGTCGACTCGTACGGGTGTGGTCCCAGACCCGCCTACTTCCACTCTGGTGCGATGCACTTAACGATCAGGAATCCTCACCCTCTTGCAAATTAATCCAATGAAAAGTCTGGCAAAAGTGCGTTGCACCTTGTCCTTAAAACCGCGAACCATGATTTTTATGATTACATGATGGACTATGACTTCATCCCACCATTCTCGCCGTCGACTCGTATGGGCGTGGTCCCATACCCGCCTACTTCCACTCTGGTGCGATGCACTTAACGATCAGGAATCCTCACCATCTTGCAAATTAATCCAATGAAAAGTCTGGCAAAAGTGCGTTGCACCTAGCCCAATCCATGCATAATTCCAGCATTACGGGTAGGGGTGAAGGATCGGAGAACGAAATCTCGGGTGGAAACCAGCGGTTATTCTCCGATCCTTCACCCCTACCACATAATTAATAATCGTGAATATCACTCTGTGGGTTCGTGATCATATTAATGGATGGCCTTCGTTGACAACCTCTCGTCTCCCGTCTCCAGTCATTTTCCCCTTTCACCTTTCGCTGTAACCATCACACTTCTCAGAAGTGAATGCGTTTTTGGGCCAGGCACAGTATTTTTATGGTTTTTCTTTAAACCTTCTACAACCAGCTATTGACATTCCAGTAACTGTAAGGTCTATAATACCAAAAGAAATGGAGATTATTATGAAAATTCAAGAGGTATCCATAGCTACCGGTGTGTCTGCAAAGACTATTCGTTTTTACGAACAATCAGGGGTTTTGCCATCCCCGACGCGAATGCCTAACGGGTACCGCGATTACAATCAAATGGATATTGACCGTTTGCGACTGGTCGCCGGTGCGAGACGCCTGGATCTCTCTCTGGATGATATTCGTGAAATTATTGCGTTAAGGGATCATCGTGAAGCCCCCTGTCGTGTGTTGTTAGATCGAATTCAACAAAAAGCTGATGAAGTGGCTGAAAGAATTAATACGCTGCAACAACTTGAAAAAGAATTGAGAGACTTACATTCTTTAGGATCAAAATTCCCCGTCGATGATGTAGATGGCAAGAACTGCGTTTGCCACTTAGTCAGTGAAAGTAAAAAAAAGGAGATTTGAAATGACCAGACAAAAAATTGAGCTTGATGTTCGGGGAATGACCTCTAATTCCTGTGCAATCCATGTAGAAGAAAGTTTATCCTCAGTGCCTGGTGTACTTGAGGTTAATGTTCCTGGGTGGGAATCCGGTAAAGCCACAGTCACGACCAATGAAGAAGTGGACACCAAAACTCTAAGTGCCGCAGTCACCAAAGCGGGGTATCACGCTTCAGTCAAAGCTATTCAAAACCTGGAGGAACAAACGAAAAATGAATTTACCAGGCAGGAAAACGTAGATTTTGACCTGTTGGTAATCGGGGGAGGTTCGGGCGGGTTTGCTGCTGCCATCAAAGGTGAAGAATTGGGTTATCGAGTGGGGATCATCAATGCTGGGACAATCGGTGGTACCTGTGTAAATATTGGTTGTGTGCCCAGCAAAACACTCATCCGCGCAGCAGAAGCCTGGCATAACGCCGGACACCATCCCTTCCTGGGAGTAAAAACATTTCAAACAAATCTAGATTGGCGCATCGTTCGCGACCAAAAAAATAATCTGGTCGGAGATCTTCGTCAGAAGAAATATGTGGATGTTTTGCAAGCTTATCCAAACATCCAATTGATTAAGGGATATGCAAAATTTACTGCGGATGGTTCCGTACAAGTTGGAGATCAGTTTTACCGGGCGAAGCGTTATGTGATCGCAACAGGTGCACAACCACGAATTCTTCCCATACCCGGGCTTATGGAAGCCCAACCACTCACCAGCACAACATTGATGGACCTGGATCAGTTGCCTACATCTATGATTATTTTAGGTGGACGGTCTATCGCTTTAGAATTAGGTCAAGCAATGGCGCGCTTCGGTGTTAAAGTGCTCATTTTACAACGAAGTTCTCGATTGCTACCCGAACACGAGCCAGAAATTGGTCGTGCCATTCAGAATTACCTGGAGGCTGAAGGAGTCACTGTTCTCACTGGTGTTCAGGTAGAGCGGGTTAGTCTTGAAGGAGAATTTCGTAAAGTCCACATAAAAATGCAGGGACAGCAACGTGTTTTTGAGGCAGAACAAATCCTGGTTGCTTTAGGTCGACAACCCAACACAACTGGCATGGGGTTGGAACAGGTTGGGGTTGAATTAGACCAAAATGGAGCTATTATCATCAATGAGTTTCAACAATCCACCAATCCAATTATCTATGCCTCAGGCGATGTGACACCCAATCCAGATTACGTGTACGTGGCTGCAGCTAGTGGGGCGTTAGCAGTTGCCAATGCAATGAACGGAAATCAAAAACCGTTAGATTTATCAGCTCTTCCTGGAGTCGTTTTCACAGATCCGCAGGTTGCAACCGTTGGCCTTACAGAAGCTCAAGCAAAACTGCAGGGATACCAGGTAAAATCCAGTGTCCTACCTCTAGAATATGTGCCCCGTGCGCTGGCAGCAAGAAATACGCGTGGTCTGATCAAAATGATAACTGATCAAGAGTCCAGTGTGATCCTTGGTGTTCATGTTTTGGCTGCAGAAGCGGGTGAAGTTATTCAAACTGCTACATTAGCGGTTAAGCTTGGTTTGAAAGTGTCTGATCTGACGGAAACCTTATTCCCCTACCTTACTCAGGTTGAGGGATTAAAATTAGCAGCCCTGTCATTTACAAAAGATGTGGAAAAACTTTCATGTTGTGCTGGTTAACCAATTAATCATCGAAAATCATCTTCATCTTATTACCGCGTTCCATCAGGGCATTCTGCTCTTCCTCCGATAACGGGGTGAATTGCTCGCAGGCTTGCAGCACCATGGGCATAACGGTGATATCACCAGCCATACACACGCCAGTCACATCCTGAGAAAGCACAAAATTGATCGCTTCCTGAATGGTGGCTG
>JAHYJK010000368.1 GCA_019429225.1 Anaerolineaceae bacterium | reverse complement strand
CTATGTGATACTATGACGTATTATATATTTGACATTTACATTTTTTACGCCATATATAGGGGTTAGTCGATTTTCAACCCCCACATATAGGATATTATGATATGTTGACATAAATAGATTATGGATGAATTTTTTGGATTTTTAGAATTATGTCTACATCAGTTTTTTCAGGATTATGTCAACATCACAATAATCGACTACTTGCACTTTTCCTTGTTCAACAATCAACGCTCAGCATTCTCATGTGTTGCCAGCAATAATCCGCAGATTATCATCATCGACAATATCTATAGCTTGTGCTCATATTCATGAAGTCGAAAAGAGGCAAACGCTGCGATTTCAGTTAATATATCCGAGTCAATGAACCCTAGTTTAACTTTTTTTGTGATCTCGCTTAAGACATCTACAAGCTCAGGTTTTATCGACATCAAAACATTCAGCTGTACGAGATGATGAGGGAATTGACCCGTTTCTTCAACCAATTCTTCAACAGGCATTTTCAAGAAATCTGCAATCTTTATCAATGTATCCACTTCAACGGTTTCTCCATTGGCTGCTCTTGCGACAGTAGAATGGCTGACACCAATCTGCTTAGCCGCAACCCTAACGGACATCTTGTCTGCATCTAATTTCTCTCGTAATAATTCAGATAATTTTTTCATTGATATCCTCTCATTTCATCCAGTTAATTAAATTATAAACAAATGCAAAACACTTGTCAAACACAAATGACAGTTATGTCTTACGCTGTCGGAAGAGAAAAATCTGGTATTAGTTAGATTATCAATTTATTCGGGTAAACAACACTTGTACTCCCTGTCCGTCTTCTCACTTCGAGCGTTTATCATTCCGACATCGGAATAAATAAAAAATTATCACCTTCTGACCTGATCAATAATAATGAATCCAAAGAACACCACTGGGAGACTTAAGCAATGAACAGAGAAACACGTCAAATTACGCTACATACATCGACCAATGACCAGATGAGCCAGCAATTATTGGCATTGAACAACCAATTTGAGCAAGCTGCATATCAAAATGTCCAAGTCTATTTAGAACACAACAACAGCATGGACACCTTTACCACCACTGAAAAGCATGCCATGGTCAAAATGGAACAGCTCAAACTGATTGGTGATCTGACTTTAGCTGAAATCCTCTTGCGAGGGCAAGTCATTCGCGAGATTGAGTCCATGGGCTTGTGGTCCGCACACCCGATGGGCTTCAATTCGATGGAGGAGGCAGCCGAAGCCCAGGGCATCGCCAAATCAGAGTATTCCAACATCCGGGATCTGTGCGAGATCATCTTTCCTTACCTGGCCTCAACAGGTTATAATATTGCTGATTTGTGGGAGACGATTGGGAAGTCCAGCTTTCGCGAGCTGGTTCCGATCCTCAAGAGGGTGATCACCGACGAAGAATCACGTTCTGCCCGGGTGGAGGCAATCTTCACCAACGAGATGAACGACATCTTCGCCACAGCACAAGCTTCAGGTGAAGCCCTCACAGATCAAGATGCGCGTGATATCCTTGTTGACCAGCTGATCGAGGCCGGGCAGTTACCCATCCGAGAACTGAGGCAGCGGATGAGGCCGGACCGGGCACAAGTAATCGATGCCTTTCAACTCCCTTACCCAGGTCAACGTACTGTCCTGATGGTGGTGGCTGACGAGGATCAGCGACAGTTGCTTCACCGTCGCTTGAATGGCCATATTGAAATCACGCCATTGACAATGGATCAGGCGCACCACACACCCATCATCCGTGAACTGGCCCAATACCTGAATGAGAGTGAGTGAGGTTTATGAGTAAATTTTCCGTCGTCTTGCCGCATGAAGTCCAGGAATTCGATAAGTTTATCTGGTCTCTCAAAAGTGGTGAGGTTATTCGACTTTTATCCCGCCTGGTTGGCATCAATTTTGTTGACGGTAAAGTTTCCGCTGTGTATCGACCCACCATTTCCCTTCAAAGCACCGAAGATCAGACATTCGTAGAATTTCACTTCACTCGCTATGTCAGCGTGGTTTTTATGTATGACGATTTCGGTCCAGCTGCCAGGTGGGTTGACCTTCGCAAGTTATAGTTGGCCATTCTCCAATAAATATCAAAATAATTCAATGCCAATACCCAGGGTTTTCTCCCTGGGCGTTTTACGCATAATTAGTTTCTGCCCTAACCTGTCCAAACATAAAACAGTAAAAATATTGATTTCGAAAGGATAACCACAAATGCAATTCAGAAAAGCTGTTCGTACCAAACTCAAAGCACGCATGGCGATTGACGGGCCTAGCGGGGCTGGCAAAACCTACACATCCCTGATCGCAGCCTCCGTATTTGCAGGCGTAGATGGCCACATCGCCGTGATTGACACGGAACGGGGCAGCGCCAGCTTGTATGCTGACCAGTTTACCTTTGACGTACTGGAGCTGGATCACTTTGACCCCTTGCACTATGTTGAAGCCATTCAAGCAGCTCAGCAATCAGGCTATGAAGTGTTGAT
>JAHYJK010000060.1 GCA_019429225.1 Anaerolineaceae bacterium | reverse complement strand
CAGTCCCAGGTGCATCAGGTAGGAAACACGGGCATGTTCGAGGAAGGTTAGGTAGCGCGCATTGTTCACATGCCATTGGGGATCCAGATCCCCGTAGCGGACGTCAATTGGAACGGAGTAATTGAATGTTTTCATGCTTCAATTATACTCAGCCGGGGTGGTCTGTCGAGAAAAAATCACCTCTCATATGCCAGAAAATCAGATTTGTGATAAAATTCACACTTAATGACTTAAAAAGGATCATTATCGGAAATGTCATTTTTGGTCGATGATAAAAAACACTTGCCATAAAAATTATAGTAAAATAAACTGATATAAGTAGACAAATTTTACCCACTTAACAGTAAAAGGAAGATCCCATGCAAATTACAAGACAGGCTGACTACGCACTGCGGGCGATGTTATATCTGGCAAAGATGGAATCGAATGTTCGGGCAGCCACCAGCCAGATTGCGGATGAGCAACAAATCCCCCCATCGTTTCTGGCAAAGATTATTTCTCAATTATCGATTGCTGGTTTAATCAACACTTCACGTGGTGCCAGAGGTGGTGTTTCGCTTGCCAGAGATGCAGGGGAAATCACCTTACTGGATGTGGTGGAAGCGATTGATGGCCCCATCGGCCTGAATGTCTGCTCGCACAGCGCAGGTGCCTGTCCATTCGGTGAAGACTGCCCGATTCAACCAATCTGGTCAGATGCTCAAATTGAATTGGTGAATAAACTCAGATCAACAAATTTTGCTCAACTGGTAAAAAATTCCCGAAATTAGGAGATTATCATGCCTGATGGTGTGCCCGTTTCAAGACATTTCGTCCTGGTAACGCAAAAGGGGAATTGTGTGATTGATTGGGGAAAAAATATCTATCAGGATATCTACTCTGGTGATAAAGTTGAGCTGGAAGAGAATGAATTCACCTATGTGGTGAAGGATAGTGAATTGATGATGCTCAAACAATATGGCATCATTAATGATTTTGATCAATTTACTGTTTATGTGTATCCCATGCAGGATCTCTTTGAGCCATAGGAAAGTATCCTCTCAATAAAACGGGGTAAGCGGGTGTTTTTTTGGCGAGTGTGTGCCCTCCCAAACACCATATGACAATTGAAAGAAAATAACCACACAAAAAAAGTGTAGTTTTATTCTCATTTAATTGATGAAATTTCACCACCATGAAAATACAACTGATAGATACGTTTCCCTTTCATGGTGATAAATTCACGTCCGCGAAAGCATTCCAGGCTGCCTTCTACGGAACAGGTATAGCTAAAATCAGGTCCAATCAATTCTTCTGGTCCGCGGAATGGTATTTCCGGGGGAACCTGCAATAATGCAGATTTCAGAAATTCACCGAATCCCTGTGGAATTTTTTCAACCAGCATTCGTCCGTAATAATTCATGCCCCAGACCGGCTTTTGCTGATACCAGACAGCTTCTTCACCGATAAAGTGGAAATCTCCCAGATAGGTATCCAGATAGCTCCAATCGCCATCGCGAAATGAAAGGTCCTTGGAAGCAGTACGGGATGCCTGGCTGAGAACGCCACTACCGGCATAGGTATTTTGTTTGGCTTTGATCAGGAATTTTACAAATTGAACTTCATTAATATCAATGGTCATGGGTAAATCCTTCATTAAGGGGATAAATTGATTCTACCCGAAAATTTCCATGAAATTTAAAACTGAAATCAGCATCATTACCTTCCAAAATTGAAAGGGTATATGGCTCCAATTGGTAATCCTGTATACTAGTACAAACGGTGTCCTTTCAATCATTAGTAGTCAGGGTGTTATTGGCGTGCAGACGCCAATAACACGCGCTTGCCCCGAGAATCATTATTGTAAAGACGTGGATGAACAATAAGACATTTGCTAACCTTGATCCGGTTTTCTCTTCGTTTGAAGAAGCTATCATTGTTCTGGATAGACACCGCCGGATTCAATATCTGAATGCCATTTCGCAATCCTGGTTAAATTCTCGTAAGCCGGATTTTGATTCTCGAATCATTCAGCCGTGGTCAACCGATCAGAATAAACATCTAGCCTTATTAAACCTGGAAAATTTATCCATTCAGATGATTGAGCAGCAAGTGGTTGGTAAGACCCTGTTGGATTTGCACGATAATGCTCAGTGGTTGCTCGCGGAAGTAAAAGAAACACCATTCGAATGGCAGGATGAACAATACTCCATCCTGACATTTCTGGATGTTCAAACCCGTTACCGTTCAGAGGAAATTCAACGTGCAGTTTATGAAATATCGGATGCAGCTACCAGTACATCCGATATGGATGCCCTCTTCAGGCGCGTTCATGAGATTGTGGCTTCTCTGATCCCGGCTAATAACCTGTATATTGCCATTTATGACATGAACAGCGAATACATTACCTTTCCCTATTATGTAGACGAAAAAGATTATTTACTTCCCGAGGAGCGGAAAATTAAAACCCGTGATCGCAAAGCCAAACGTGGATTGACGGAGTATTTACTGCATCATGGTGAACCAGTTTTATTGTCTGAAAAAATGATTGAGGATTTGACCATACAGGGTGAGATCAGCATGATAGGTAGCCTGCCATTGGAGTGGTTGGGTATTCCGCTTAAAACCATGCAAGGGAAAATCATTGGTGCCCTGGTGATTCAGACCTATATCGAAGGGGTTCGTTACTCGGAGCGTGATCGGGATTTATTAAGTTTCGTCTCCAGCCAGATTGCCATGGCGATTGATCGCAAACTCATGGAGGAGAAACGGAACCAGGAGTTGGAATTATTTGCTTCCGGTCCGGTGGTCGTTTTTAAATTGCTGGTTGAAAATAAAAACAAAGGCACCATGGAGTTTGTCTCCCCCAATATTCGCCAATTTGGTTATTACCCCGAACAATTTTTGAGTGGCGAGATGGAATATATTCAAATTCTGCATCCAGATGATCGCGAAAAGGCTTTCAATTACAATTCTCTCCAATATCAGGATGACCGGGCTTTTCTGAGTGAAGAATATCGGATTCTTACAGCCAGTGGTGAAATCCGTTGGGTGTATGACCTGACCTATGTCCATCAAATTAAACAGGATGAATTGGTGGAATATAATTATTATATTCTGGATATTACCTCCCGCAAGGAAACAGAAGAAGCACTGCAAAAAAGCAATGAAACCCTGGAAAGCAGGGTGATGGAACGCACAGCTCAATTAACAGCCTCGGAAGAATTCCTGCAATTGGTGATTGACACCATCCCCGCGCCGGTGTTTATCATGGGAGCTGATTTCCACTATCAGGGTTGTAATCAGGCGTTTGAAAAATTAAACGGCGTTGATCGGGATGAAATTGTTGGGAAAACGGTGCATGATATTTATCCTGAGGACCTGGCTGATACTTTTGTGAAAGAAAATCAAGAGATTATCGCTTCGGGCATCACAAGATCCTTTGAAGCACGCATTCAAGGGGCTGATGGTGAATTACATGATGTTGTGTATTTCAAAGCGGCGTATTCGAGTAATAAGCCTGAACCATCAAGCGGTTTGGTAGGTGTGGTGCTGGATATCACGGAGCGAAAACGCTTTGAAAAACTACATGATGTGATTTACCGCATCTCAGAAGCTGCCAATATATCCACAGATTTACAGGAATTATTTGCTTTTGTTCATGAGGTAGTTAACGAATTAATTCCTGCCAGGAACCTTTATATTGCCTTATATGATGAGCAAACCGATACGGTCTCTTTTCCTTATTTTGTGGATCAATACAGTGACAAGCCTGAACCAAGAACCAATGGCAGCGGAATCACAGAGTTTGTGATTAAATCCGGGCAACCACTCTTACTGACCAATGATAATGAAGAGGAAATAACAAATCAGTATCAAATTGCACCCACAGGAGCTGATTCTCATCAATGGTTAGGTGTCCCATTACAAACCGAGTTGGGAAAACCGATTGGCGTTCTGGTTGTCCAAACCTATGATCATCAGGAAATATCCTACACAGATGCTGATCGAGACTTGTTGACATTTGTATCCAACCAGATTGCATTGGCAATTGAACGAAAACAAGCCCAGCAAGAGCTGCATAAATTAAATCAGGAATTGGAAATCAAAGTAAAGGATCGCACCAGACAATTAAACGAACAGTTGGTCATGGTTATTCAACGAGAACGCGAACTCACCAATGTGGTTGATCTCGCGCAGGCATTAAGAGAGACACACCATCTCGATAGCATTTATCAAATTATTTTAGGAATAACAAAAGATGCGCTGGGGGCAACCGGTATTTCCCTGGCGATTCTGGATGCGGATTCCAATGAGCTGGTTTATTCACCCGGACAGGGTGATTTCCAGGTGCAGGGTGGGATTCGACTTAAGGTGGGAGTAGGCGCAGCAGGATGGGTTGTTGCAAATAAAACCTATTATCTTAATAATGACTTGCAAAATAATCCTGGTCCGACCATACTCAAGCTTGCAGGTGGTGTCTCTTCGATCCTGATCGCACCTATGATTGTGGATAATCAGGTGATTGGGATGATTGAAGCCGGCGCTTATCGTCCCTGGAATGATGATGATGTGCGCATTCTGGTGGCACTGGCAGAAATAGCGGCGTATGCTATCCAGCGTGAAGCATTGAATGAACAAAAAGAACGGCAATTGGAGCGATTGAACACATTACGTGAAATAGACAGGATGATTGTTGGTAATTTCGACCTTAACAGCACCATGCACTTCCTGATCAGTCAGATTGCGGTGCAATTACAGGTTGATGCCGTCGATATCTTGTTAACCAATGAGAATTCCTCTCTAATTTCATTTGAAATGGGTATCGGTTTCCAACAAAGCAAAGCGCGTGAGACACTGGCAACATTCAATTTGGGGCCGGCGGAGTGGGTCATCATCAACAATCAGCCCATTTTCCTGCCGGATATTAAATTATCGAAATGGGCATTTTTCTTTGAGAACATGGCTGTGGAAAAATTTACATCGTATTACGCAGTGCCACTGAATTCGAAAGGTCATTGTCTGGGTGTTCTGGAAGTATTTCGACGATTTGTGAAAAATGACGATGTAGAATGGGAGGAATTTCTGGGAGCATTAGCACAGCAGACAGCCATCGCGATTGAAAATGGTCAGCTTGTGGATAAATTGACCCGTGCCAATCGTGAGATGAGCTTTGCCTATGATCGTACCATTGAAGGTTGGGCACGTGCTCTGGATATTCGCGATCGCATTACCGGAGAACACAGCCAGAAAGTGAAAGAGTGGACTTTGATTTTGGCGCAGGCGATGGGCATTCGTGACCCAGAGGAATTAACGCACATTCGCCGGGGTGCCACCCTGCATGATATTGGAAAGATTGGTGTACCCGATCAGATTCTTAACAAACCAGGACCTTTGACGGATGAAGAATGGGTGATGATGCGAAAGCATCCCATCTTTGCACGCGATATGCTCTATCCGATCGAATTCTTGCGTCCAGCGATCGATATTCCCTATTCGCACCACGAAAAATGGGATGGAACTGGATATCCGCAGGGCTTGAAAGCAAAAGAGATCCCATTGGTTGCCCGCATCTTTGCGGTAATTGATGTGTTCAGTGCAATTACCTCGGAACGACCCTATAGCAAACCCTGGCCCATTGAAAAAGCGCTTGGGTATATACAGGAACAAAGCGGCAAGCATTTTGACCCGGACGTGGTCAATATGTTTTTGAAGAATTTTGAACGGTTTAAGTAGTCTTTAGAGCCTGTGGGTTATGATGTGACCCTTTATATAAGCATTTTTCAACGCCTGAACACAGTGCTCGTCATATTGAACACCCGAATATTTACTCAGCTCATCAAATGCCTTTTCGTGAGAGAGCGCCAGACGATATGGCCGGTCAGAAATCATGGCATGGAAAGAGTCTGCAACCGCCATAATTCTACCGATCATGGAAATTTCATTGTCGCGCAACCCCAGGGGGTAACCACTACCATCCAGTCGTTCGTGATGTTCAATAATAGCCTTTAAGACATCCCGGCTGTGGAAACTGACGTTTTCAACGATCTTATAACCAATCTGGGGATGCCGGTAAATTTCCTGGAACTCCTCACGAGTCAGTTTATCCGTCTTCTTGAGGATCTCGTCCGGAATGCCAATCTTTCCAACATCATGCAACAAACCACCTAACCTTAACAGATTGATATCCTCAGCGGGTAATCCCATCTCCAAGCCAATAGCTGCAGCGTAACCCGAAACACATTTAGAGTGGTCCTTGGTGTATGGATCTTTGGCATCCACGGCGTGCATGAGGCTGGTCAGTAATTGCATCATCAGATCGTCCATCTGGTTGTAGATCTGGGCTGTTTGCTGAATGGTAGCTGCCTGGCTGGCAAAAATTTCCGCCAGGGCAATATCCATCTTTGTGAATCCGCCATTCATCTTGTTCAGAATTTCCAATCCACCGATGATGCGACTCTGGGTACTGCCTCGCTGACGGCCTAACTCAATCCGATTAGCTACCAGTGCTACAGCCAGGACGGAACGAGTGTGGAAGTTGGATAAAACATCCACACCATTGAAGTGGCGACGGTCGTTTTGAACATCATTTACCACCAGGGTTTCACCACTGGCAATCACATGCTGGATTAAGCCTTTTCCCTGTGGGATACGATAGTTTTCCACCAGCCGGCGGTCAGTACGGGAAGAGAGATGCAAAATGGCTTCTCCGCTGTTTTGGTCTGTCAGGAATAAGGAACTGGCTTCGGCATCCAGCAATAATGAAACCTGGTCCAATAACATGCGTAGAATCTGGTCTGGATCCAGAGAAGAGCTGATGTTGCCAATGAACTCCAATAATTGTTGTAACCGGCTTGCCCAGCGGTTGCTATCCATGAGTTGTTGGTGCGTAATGATGTACTTCCCCATGAGTTGCGCCAATTTTTCCATCGTACTTAGATGTGACACATCTTTAAAGTTAGCAATCTGGATGATACCCAGGGGTAATTCATGATGGAGGACTGGTAAATTCAATAGGTTGTGAACCGGCTCATGAACCCAACGAGTGAACTCTTCCAATTGAAGTTTGTTTTCTACTACTTCGGGTGCACTCTGGTTCCAGCCCCATGCCAATAGTTGGGGATATTTGCCGACAGCATGGTCGATGCCCAGCCTGGAGTCTACCTTTATAGTAGCAATTTCGGGATCACGCATCAGCCATAAGACAAACTGAGCCTGGCTGATATCCTTAAATACAGAAAGATATTCATTGATTTCGTTTTCGATCTGAACTTGCTGGAACGTATTTAATTGGGGCAACATTGTCATGGATCATCTCTTATGAATCAGGATGATTATATAGTTGCAAGATCGTACCAGGTTGGGGATGAATATTAAATCGTTTTACCCAGGCTCTTTTGCCAGATTGCCATGAGTAATGCTGCCAGCAAAGCCGTCCCAGCGCCAAAGTAAAAAGGTGCGGCAGCACCAAATCCTTGCCAATTGCCCAGCCCCTGCCAGAGAATACCTGCGATTAAAGAAGCAGGCAGGTCAAGAATTCCCAGGATACCATTGTACGTGCCATACGCTGTTCCACGCAGCGCTTCCGGTACCAGATCCGCGACCAGAGCCTTTGAGGTACCAAATGCCATTCCATAATACAAACCATAAACAGCATACAGTAGCCAGATATGCACCCCGGTACTGGCTAAAGCAAAGCCCAGGTAAATTACAGCATAAATTAACCAACCAGCCACGATAATTCTGCGCCGGCCAATTTTATCGGATAGTGCGCCAGCCGGTGTTGAGATGAGCGTGTAGATCAGATTGAAGGTGATCAACATACCCAGAATCCCCAGGATGTTCAAACCCCGCTCCTGGGCGCGTAAGACCAGAAAGGCATCGGATGAATTACCCAAATCGAAGATAGCCACAATGACCATGAAGGTCATGAAAGGTTTCCCTAAACTTTTGAAAGCAAATTTAGGTAGCGTATGTTGTTTCTGTTTAAGTGTTTCCTTAACGCCGATCGCTAAAGACAATACAGCTAGAGCGGCTGGAAAGATGCTGATAATCACAATGGTACGAAAAGTACTGGCAGAGAGCATGGTAGATTCTCTTTGTGCCAGCCAGGTAACCAACAAAGCGATCAGGAGTCCCAACATGGCACCGGCTGTGTCAGCTGCGCGATGAAATCCAAAGGCTAAACCGCGTTGTTCTTCCTGGATAGAGTCGGCTACTAAAGCATCGCGGGGCGCTGTGCGGATCCCTTTTCCGACACGATCTGCCCAGCGTGCTCCTGCTACCAGCCCCCAGGTGTTGGCGAAGTAGAAGAAGGGTTTGGAGAGGGCAGAGATCCCATAGCCGGCTACAGCCAGCCACTTGCGTCCACCGATTTTATCCGAAAACCAGCCGGAAAACATTTTTAGCAGGCTGGAGGTTGTTTCGGCGACGCCTTCAATCAAGCCAATGACATTTGTCTTAACCCCCAATACATTGGATAAAAATAGTGGCAGGATATTGATAACCATTTCACTGGAAATATCCATGAAGAAACTGGTCAGACTGACTGCCCAGACATTGCGTGGCATGGAGCGAAGTTGTTGCAAGTAGCCTGGTTTACGATCTTTCATTGTTCTTCCTTTGGGGATAAGGGGAGATTACAGATAAATTCAATTTTACGACGAATTGAGAAATTTATCAGTGGTTTCTCAAATCAGATTTAAGCTGGTCATAACTCGGATGAATTTTTCAATATTTATTTTCTCTTATCGGGGATTGCTCAATTCTTCAGGATTATTACCTATTTCAATAATAGATAGTTACATTGTACAAAATTGAAACTTGATTCAAGAATCCTCCCTCCTATTGACGCTCAGTAGAAACTAACTTAGAATAAAGTAATTCTTTGGTCTTTTTGGAAAAAACAACCATGAAACTTACTCACCGTCAGGAAACTTTTGTTCACCGCTTGCTTGACCTGTATCGCGAATTGAATGGTCCGATTCATTATTCAGAGCTTGCCGAAAGAATTGGGGTCAGTCCATTCACAGCTTACGACATGCTGCGCCTGCTCGAAGAAAAAGGTTTGGTGACTTCCCAATACCGTCTCAATTCTGATAAACCAGTAGTTGGGCGTTCCGAAATAGTCTTTCTGCCAACGGAGCGCGCCCACCAGTTGTTCAATGAATTGGCTGGAGATACTGACCAAGACAACTGGGGAAATGTCAGAACACAAATCATGGAGAAGATTCGAGGGGGAGGATTGAATGACCATGTTTTGGCAGAGGAAATGCTGGCACGTGTGCCCCCGGATGTTCCAGATGTTCTTCGTTATTGCATTGAAGTCATGACCATCGTTATCCTGCGGCTTGGCAAAGGAGCGGGACGTCGGATTCTGGCTGAACACCTTCCTCAGATTATTGAGTGGAAAGGCACGGTTACCCGCTCGGGTCTGATGCTGCTGGGCGGTTTTACACTGGGATTACTGGCGAATGAAAGTAATAGTGATGTGGAATGGAATAAGCTCTTTCTGGAGCACATCCGTCGTTACCAGTCTCTTGTCATGGATATGGAACCGCGCCTGTGCCGCCGGTTGGGTGACAGTATGAAAGATGTATTTGCTCCAATCTTTAAGGCATAAAATTTTTACCCAATTCTTTGGTCTTTTTGGAAAGGTGACATGAGTATAGCGATTGAATCTCTTCAACTTATAAAACGTTATCCCGGGCAAAAAAAAGAGGACCGTCCGGCTATTGATACGATTGATCTGACTGTTGAGTCCGGTCAACTGTATGGACTGGTAGGCCCCGATGGTGCGGGAAAAACCACACTCCTCCGCATTCTGTCCACCGTGATGGAACCAACATCCGGTTCCGCTCAACTGGCGGGTTTTGACGTAATGAAACAATCCGAACAAGTGCGGGCTTTGTTAGGGTACATGCCACAAGCCTTCAGTTTATATCCCGATTTGAGCGTGATGGAAAACCTGAAATTCTTTGCCGACATCAACGATGTACCTGCCAGGGAACAAAAAAAACGCATTGATGAATTGCTGGAATTTGCCCGGCTTACTGAGTTCACCAACCGCCGCAGTGAGAACCTTTCAGGAGGGATGCGCAAAAAACTAGCGCTCGCCTGCGCCCTTATCCACGAGCCGAAGATTCTGCTGTTAGACGAGCCTACCACTGGTGTGGACCCGGTTTCAAGACGTGAGTTATGGCATTTGCTTGCAAAGGTCATCCAGCAAGGCGTAACCGTATTGGTCAGCACACCTTACATGGATGAAGCCGAGCGGTGCAGTACCGTAAGCGTCATCAACCAGGGACGTATGCTTATAACTGGCGCTCCTATCGAACTGGAAAATCAAATGCCCTTCCAAATTGTGGAGGTTAAAGCCAGACCACGGCACGCCTTGCGCGCCGTAGCAGGCCAGACCGATGGTGTGTTGAGTTGGAGAGCCGTTGGCGACCGCCTGCGCTTGTCGGTTGACAACCCTAATGCGGTCATGCCACGAATCGATGATAATTTGAAAAAAGCCGGGGCGCAAATCAGCATTCTGAGAGAAGCGCGTATTTTGATGGAGGATGTATTCATATATTTGGTGGAAAAGCAGAAGGAGCAGGCATGAGTGTAGAGAACGCCGTTGAAGTTGTTCAATTGACACGCCTGTTCGGTGATTTTACAGCCGTGGACCAGGTCGGTTTTGAAATTCCGCGTGGTGAGATTTTCGGATTGCTTGGACCGAACGGGGCGGGAAAGACCACCACCATTCGAATGTTGTGTGGAATTCTAAAGCCCACTTCAGGAGAAGCGCGGGTGATGGGATTCGATGTCGTCAGGCAGGCGGAGGATGTAAAGCAGCGTATTGGCTACATGTCGCAGAAATTTGCACTCTATAACGACCTGACTGTGTATGAGAATCTGGATTTTTACGCTAACCTGTATGGCGTAAAGCGTGAGACATTCAAACCGCGCCTGGCAGAATTGATTGACATGGCAGGCCTGCGCGGGCATGAAAAGCAACGGACCGCCGACCTTTCCGGCGCGTGGCGGCAGCGGTTAGCGCTGGCTTGCGCCATCGTTCATGAGCCGCCAATGCTGTTTCTGGATGAACCTACTGCAGGCGTGGACCCCATTTCGCGCCGCGAGTTTTGGGAGATGATTTATACTCTCGCCGGGCAGGGCGTAAGCGTGCTGGCGACCACCCACTACATGGATGAAGCCGAGTTTTGCAACATGATCGGCATGATGTACAATGCACGGTTAATCGCCCTGAACGACCCCGATTCGCTCAAGGAAAGTATGGAAGGGGTTTTGCTTGAAGTAGACTGCGACCAACCCGGAGCCGCCGAATCTGTTCTACAAGACTTGCCTGAAGTGACAGACGTGGCTGCGCACGGTGTTTCGCTCCATGTACTGGTCGAGACAGAAACAGCAGAGCACGCCATCCGGCAGGCGTTGGTTCAGAATGGCATTGACCCCCGACGCATCGACAGCGTTCTGCCATCTTTGGAAGACGTATTCGTTTCCCTGGTCGACAAAGAAAATCGCCTGCGTTTGCGGGCAGAAATCGAATAGGAGGTATACATGGGAAAGGGTTTTCGCCGCATGGCGACAATTGTTCGCAAAGAATGGCTGCATATTATCCGTGACCCACGTACGCTGGCACTGGTCATTATTATGCCAGTGATGATGTTGATTTTGCTGGGATATGCAGTTGCCAATGATGTGGAAGATTTGCCTTTGGCAGTAGCTGATCTCTCGCATACGGACGCCAGCCGCACCCTGCTGGAGAAATTCAGCGCGAGTGGATACTACATGGTCACCCACGTTGCTCAAAATGAAGCTGAAATTCTGGAGATGCTTGATGCTGGCACGGTCAAGGCGGGTATTTATATCCCCGAAGATTTTGGGCGTAACATCAGCACCGGCGGAGTGGGAGCAATCCAGTTTTATATTGACGGTTCAAATCCGACCGTAGCCCAGACCGCGCAACTGGCTGCAGAAACCGTAAGCCAGGCGACATCGCAACAAATCCTCATTCAACGCCTTGAACGCAGTGGAGCAGGCTTGACTATCAGCCTGCCAATAGACACGCACATACTCTATTTGTACAACCCAGACATGCGCCGAATGAATTTTATGATACCCGGCCTGGTGGCGGTCATTCTGCAAGTCCAAACCCTGTTGCTGACCGCCTTCGCTATCGTACGTGAGCGCGAGCAGGGGACTTTGGAACAGCTAATTGTCACACCTGTACGTTCTTGGGAATTGATTCTCGGAAAGATTCTGCCTTTTGTGCTGGTAGCCTTCCTGAATGTTGCCATGACTGTGGGCGCGGGTGCGTTCCTGTTTGGCGTGAAAGTGGCTGGAAGCATTGCCTTACTGGCAGGTTTAAGCTTGATTTTCCTACTCGGTTCGCTCGGACTGGGCGTATTGATCTCTACTATCTCGCGAACCCAAATGCAGGCTATGTATATGTCATCGTTCATTATGCTGCCATCCTTCCTGCTGGCAGGATTGTTATTTCCGCGCGAGAATATGCCCTGGCTGGCTTACTATTCTGGCTACCTATTACCAGTAACATATTTCCTTGAGATTGTACGCGGTATCATTCTCAAGGGTGCTGATTTCTTTGTCCTATGGAATTGGATCTGGCCAATGTCTGTATTCAGTCTTGTTGTGTTCTTTGCCAGTGTTTTGATGTTCCATAAGCGCCTGTAACCTCCAATCTGGAACATTCCCCTTCTTGACACATGGATTCATTAATATTCAGGAGTACAAAATGAAAAAACATCTCTATCTACTTGCAGCTCTCATCATTGTTTTAAGTATAATGTTAAGCGCCTGCGCCACATTTAACGGCACAAATACTACTGATCTCAAAGCTTCCGGTACGATTTCCGCACTAAAAGTCAACATCGCGCCTCAAATTGGCGGCCAGGTTGTTTCGGTCAGCTTTGAGGAAGGTGCGCAGGTCAAGACCGGTGATGAAATCTTCCGCCTGGATGACAGTTTGCTCCGTGCTCAACGTAATGTTGCCGCTACCAGCCTGGAAACGGCTCAAGCTGCCGTTGTCGTAGCTGAGGCGGGTTTAGCATCTGCTCAGGTGCAATATGACTCGGCAATCAAAGGCGCCTTGAGCGAGGAGCGGCCCAATCGTACGGCTGACTGGTTGACTGATATGCCGCCTGATTTTGATCAGCCTTCCTGGTATTTTAGCAAGGCTGAACAAATGGAATCTGCCCAAGCATATCTGGTAGCCGCTGAAACAGCCATAAGTCAAGCCCAGGAAAACTTGTCATGGATTGAACAACGATCTGCCAGTCAGGGTTTTCTCGAAATAGAGAAGCGGCTTGCTGAAGCCCGCCTGGCTTACCAAATTATTCAAAGTGTGCTGGATAAGGCAAATGAGGCCCAGGAAGGCCAGGCTTTAAAGGATGAAGCTGTGGCAGCCTTCGACGATGCAAAAGATGACCTGGAAGATGCGCAACAAGATTATGATAAAGCGTTAACTACGGAGGGCGCCGTTGATGTGCTCGAAGCACGCGCCAAAGTCTTTATTGCCCAGGAAATCCATAACACGGCATTGGATTACTCGCGTACACTGGAAACCGGGTTGGATGCGCCCAGGGTGATAGCTGCCAAGAAAGCCTTTGAGCAGGCTGAGGCTGTCGTCCAGCAAGCAAAGGTTGCCACTAAACAGGCGCAGGCAAGCCTTGAATTGATTAATGCGCAGATTGCGAAAACGATCATCGTAGCCCCATCCGATGGGGTGGTGTTGATCCGTAACCTTGAAGTAGGCGAAACCGTCGCTCCGGCTGGAGTGGTCATGGTAATTGGTCAGTTGGAAGAGGTGGAACTGGTGGTGTACATCCCCGAAACAGAATACGGAAAGGTACAGCTCGGCGATCAGGTTTCACTCACTGTGGATTCCTACCCCAATGAAACCTTTATAGGAACGGTGGCACACATCTCGGAGCAAGCCGAATTCACCCCTCGCAATGTCCAGACCGTCGATGGGCGGCAAGCTACGGTTTATGCTATTAAATTAATTGTGCCCAATCCCTACCTGAAGCTCAAGCCTGGTATGCCGGCGGATGTTTCATTTGAAACAATTTATAAATGACCCGTGAAACTTCAAAAATCGATTCTTGGCAGGATAATTCAACGGCTATCTCAAACCGATGACACCAGGTCTGGAGATACATGAAGCTGACGAAGAAAATTCTCTGGATAGGAATATTTGCGATAGCCATGGCTTTTTTGGAGGCAGCGGTGGTTGTCTATTTGCGCCGCCTTTATGGGATCACTGATCTACTCCTTCACGATCCGCAATTCGATCCTCAAATTGCCGGTATTGAACTAGGAAGAGAATTGGCAACTTTGCTCATGTTGCTATCCGTCGGTTGGGTGACAGGAATAAGGATCCAATCCAGGATTGGATTTTTTTTGATCGCCTTTGGTGTGTGGGACATATTTTATTATATATGGCTGAATGTTTTTATTGGATGGCCGAAAAATCTGCTTGACCCCGATCTGCTTTTCCTCATTCCACTGCCATGGTGGGGACCTGTCATCGCACCTATATTAATCTCGTTGTTCATGATCGTGGGTGGATCAATGACTGTAATCAGAGAGGATCAGGAACATATCATTCACATTCGGATTTTCGAGGGGATCACTTTATTAATTGGAATTCTGTTTATGCTGTATGCTTTTATGCAAGATGCTTTGTCAATTCTTCCTGCGAATTCAATCCAGCTCAGTCAATTGATGCCATCTCAATTTAATTGGGTGGTGTATCTGGTTGGATTATTGATGAGTGGATTTTCTGTCTGGCGAATTGCGAGAAAACCTTAAATCACTCTGAAGGAAAATTTCAATATTTATTTTTCTGAAACCGTGGATCCCCCTGTAACTTTTCTCGCCAAAGCGGTTAAGAAAAAATCTTTAAACCGGTTTAGAAAACTATTGTTCAGGTTGTAAAGGACCTTCAAAAAACGAATCTTGTGATTATTTATCAGATTAAAATGGAGTTAATTATGAAAGTGCGTTTTCTGGGGCATTCGTGTGTAGAAATCATCGGCAAGTCTCACATTCTCATTGATCCGGATTTTACCCGGATGCCTGAATCCGGGGTAGAGTATATTTGTATTTCACACGCCCATAAAGATCATATCGGTCGAGTATCAGAGGTTCCAACCGGAATCGTCCTTGCTTCGCCTGACGTTTGTAGGATAGCTGAGCAGTTGGGAGTACCTCATACACGTTTGCGGCCAGTTATTCCTGGAGAGCAAGTTAGCAATATTTCCATTCTTCCAGGATATAGTATGGTCGATCAACCCGTTTATGCATTTTTTTATTTTCTTTTTCGGCGGCGGCGCCCGGACATTGGCGGCACCCCGCTTTCATTTCTCATTCAGGATGAAGCGGACCTTTTGCATATTGGCGATGCCCACGAAGCCCCCCTGATGGTTCGTCCGGACATTTTGTGCCTGCCATGGCGCACGACACCCTTTGGGTCAAAACGCTACAAATCTACTGTAATCCGAACGGCAAAGCAATTTGATGCTCCATATATCCTTCCCATCCATTTTGACTTGCCAGGAACGGAAGCTTCACCACTTGAAATTAGAGAACGCATCAGCGCAACCGTTCTTAATGGAGAAAATTGGCACAGCTTCCATAACAAAAAAGAAGTGTTAATTAATTGATAAAGGAGAAAAACATGAAAAAGCAAAAGGTTGCAATTGTAACGGATGGTGCTTGTTCTCTGACCCCTGCTCAGGGGGAACAACTAGGATTCCATGTAGCCCCGGTTTATGTAAATTTCGATAACAAAACCTACCAGGCGGGTGTGGATATGGAAGCCTCTGAATTTTACCGTCTGATGCATGCCAGTAAGAAACTGCCCACTACGGCACAACCCACCGCTGCGGATTTTATCAATCTGTATACCAGACTGGCTGATGGAGTAGATGAAATTGTGACCGTTGTGATTTCGCATCACATGAGCGCCACTCTCCAGTCCGCAGAGATGGCAAAAGAACAGTTTACCAAAGTTCCAGTCCATATCATTGACTCCGAATCAGTTTCTTTGGGACTAGGCATGATGGCGATTGCTGCTGCCCGTCTGGCGGCACAGGGACATGACGCGCAAGCTGTGATTCAGCGTGTGGAGAGGATCAAACAAAAGATCAACGTCATTTTCACTGTAGACACATTAGAGTATCTGCACAAGGGGGGACGCATTGGTGGTGCGACTGCGTTCCTTGGTTCAGCATTAAGCATAAAACCAATTCTTTACATAAAAGATGGAAGAATTGAACCTTTAGAGAAGCAGCGTACCCGCAAACGTTCGGTCGCTCGTTTATTAAAAATGTTGGAAGAAAAAGTTGGTAGTGATGAGGTTCACGTTGCCATTCTACACGGCAATATCCCGGAGGAAGCCCATGAGCTGGAACAACAGATCCACGGAAGGTTTAATTGTGTTGAATTGGTCACTTCCGAAATGGGACCTGTGATTGGGGTTCACGCTGGGCCAGGTACATTAGGTTTGGTCTTTTACAGTTTGACTGATTGACTATAAGTGAGATGTAAAAGTCTTGTGCGTCCTCAAATTTGTAACTTCTACGGTTGCAAGATACAACAGCCATCTCATGCTCAATTAATATAGTGCTAACGAACAGCTAATGCGTCTTTCTGATACTAGAATCATCTTGACAACTGGAATATACAACTTTATACTTTTTATTGCTTGGGGATTAGCTTTCCCGACTGGGAATGGGTTGTCGTCAAGACGGAGGAATATGCTCCCGGTGACCTATGCGTATAAAGCGTTTGCGAGACCAACACATCCGTGCTGGTTTTTTTAATTAATCAGCAATGAAAATGAGATTAAATGTTGTTTGAAAGGATTGAATTATGAAAAATTGGTTTGCTAAGCAACCACAAGAGATCCTGCAAGAATTTGAAACCAACCTGGAGAATGGTCTTTCGGAAAAAGAAGTTGCTGTTCGTCAGCAGAAATATGGATTAAATGAATTGATTGACCGTGGTACCAAGAGCCCCTGGAAAATCTTACTGGAGCAACTCACCGAGACGATGGTCGTAATTCTGATTATTTCTGCGATTATCATGCTATTCCTGCATGAATACAAAGATGCCATCGTGATCCTGATCATTGTTGTCTTGAACTCTGCACTGGGTTTCAGTCAGGAGTACCGTGCTGAGCAGGCGATGGCAGCACTCAAGAAAATGGCAACACCCAGAGTACGGGTGCGTCGTGGGGGCCGTGTATCTGAGATTTCCTCGCGTGAACTGGTGCCAGGAGATGTCTTCTATCTGGAAGCTGGTAACTCTGTGCCCGCCGATGGCAATTTGATTGAAAATGCGAATTTGCGTGTTCAGGAGGCGGTGCTTACCGGGGAATCAGAAGCCGTTGAGAAAGATCTCAAGCAAATTATCAAAGAGAACCCGGCGCTGGGTGACCAACATAACCGTGTCTTTATGGGAACATTGGTATCTTATGGTCGTGCTACTGTCGTTGTGACGGATACAGGCATGGAAACAGAACTGGGTAAAATTGCCGAGATGATCCAATCGGTTGGTTCTGAGCGTACACCATTACAAAGGCGGCTGGATCAACTAGGTAAGTCGCTGGCAATTGCCGCTCTGGCCATTGTAGTGGTAGTTTTTCTTTTAGGCGTCCTACGTGGAGAAGATTTACGCACGATGTTCCTAACCGGCATCAGTATGGCGGTCGCTGCAGTTCCGGAAGGTTTACCAGCCGTCGTAACAATTGCCCTGGCAGTGGGAGCTCAACGTATGTTGAAGCGCAATGCGCTCATTCGTAAGTTGCCAGCCGTGGAAACATTGGGTTCAGTAACGACCATCTGTTCTGATAAGACTGGTACCCTGACCGAAAATCGCATGACTGTCACGTTGGTGGATGTCGCCGGGAACCGTACCGACCTGATTGAATCGCTGCGTAGCTATACCCCAACCATCAGTGATGCCGAATCAAGCGCAGCACCGATCATCGACCAAAGCAGCGCACTGGCATTAATGTTGACAGGTGGTGCGCTGTGTAACGACGCCATCCTGGAACAGACGGAGGATGGATTCTCCTCTGTAGGTGATCCAACCGAAGGGGCTCTGGTAGTGGCAGCTGTACGAGCTGGTTTATGGAAAGACAAACTTGAAGCAGCCTTACCACGTGTGGCTGAGTTACCATTTGACTCAGACAGGAAACGTATGTCTACTGTGCATAAAATTGAATTTCCGGATAAACTACCTCACGCTCTCAAAGAGTTGATCAAATCTCCAGCTTTCCATGCTAGCGAACCGTTTCTATCAGTAACCAAAGGCTCAGTGGATGGCTTGATGGAGATTTCCAATCGAGTTTGGACGGAGAGTGAGATTGTTAATCTGGATGATTCCTGGCGTAATCGCATTCAAAAGGCACATGATGATCTGGCACAAAAAGGCATGCGGATTCTCGGCGTTGCTTTCCGCCAATGTACCGGACAGCATAAAACTCCTGATTGCGAAACTATCGAACAAGAATTAATCTTTGTAGGCATGTTTGCAATGATTGATCCGGCGCGTTCTGAGGTAAAAGATGCTGTAGCCGAAGCCAACACTGCCGGAATCCGTCCGATCATGATCACGGGCGATCACCCCTTGACTGCGATTCACATCGCAAAGGAATTAGGCATTGCTTCCAATGATGATGTGATCACCGGCGCAGAATTGAGCAAAATGGATGATGCTACCCTGAAAGCGCGGGTTAAAGATATCTCCGTGTTTGCACGTGTTGCTCCAGAACATAAATTGCGGATTGTTAAAGCCTTACAGGAATTGGGACAGATTGTTGCCATGACCGGTGACGGAGTCAATGATGCTCCGGCACTCAAAAAAGCTGATATTGGTGTAGCGATGGGTATCACCGGTACGGATGTCTCCAAAGAAGCTGCGGATATGGTCTTGCTGGATGACAATTTTGCCACCATCGTTTCAGCTGTACGCGAAGGACGCCGCATTTATGAAAACATTCGTAAATTCATCAAATACACCATGACGTCC
>JAHYJK010000059.1 GCA_019429225.1 Anaerolineaceae bacterium | reverse complement strand
GATCCTTTGCTCATCAACAGCAAGAGCATATTGTGTCCAGAAACGCATCGGGCAACTTTTGTATGTTTCCAGTCGGGATGCACTCCAGTTTGTTTTTTTCTGGTTATATTTCTCCAAAACCGATAGTAACCCATCGAAATTGCCTTCGTACTCACCTTCTGGTAGCTTACGATGACGGGCAAATAAAACCTGCTCCTGATGATTAATCGTGTTCACCATTCCCATCAGGCTTTCGTCATCAAATTGAACAGGTTGATTGAACAATTTCGACCAGAATAATAATTCTTCAATCGAAGCAGCATCCCTTAAATCCCTTCTCATCGTCGAACGCACTGTCTCAATATCATCTTTCTCAACGGAGGCGATCAATGCATTCCAATAGGGTGAAGGTTCCAGTGCTTCCCCTTTATCCGACATATATGGCCGAGTCACCATCAAAGTTGTGTTTGCCCGGGTAATTCCCTGATAAAACACGCCAATCTGATCCTGTTCCAAACTTAATTCAAGTCCGGCCGCACTGCGGAATGTCTCTGGCAGGAACGGATCTTCACGCTGGGATTTAGGGAAAACACCTTCTGCCAGCCCAAGAATGGCAACATGTTCAAAGCGCGAGCCGCGCGCATCCAGAAAACGCAATACCTGAATTTTGTTCTCATCCAATTTCTGACTATAAGTACTGATTTGAAAAACCATCTCCATTTCTGCTACGAATTGGTTGTAATCCAGTACCCATTGCCCTAACTCCAGATCTGATACACACATTTCCCTCAGATCGCGGGAAAATCTCTCAAACCAGGCTGAAGATTCAGAAAAATCTAATTGAGACATCCATCCTGTGTCTTTGAGCAGCTGCCAGAGCCAATCCACCCAGGCTGTGATGCGCTGTTGCCCCTGCAGGGGTTGTAAAAGGATGGCCATTTTTTGAATACTTTCAAGCAATCTTCTGGAGGTTTCAGCATTTGGCAGAGCAAAGATATTGTCATCTTCTTCTTCACTTTCGAATTGCCTGTCAGCTTCAACCACCTGGTCAACCAGACGTTTTAAAACTTTTTCCCAATTTTCCAAACCAGCTATCACTGGCCCATAGCGGCTGACCCTCTCCAACCGGACAGCATCAGACGGCATAAAACCAAATTCAGCCAGATTCAAATAAGGGCTTCTCAGCACATCCAGAAACTGTCTTCTGGGAAAATCATCCACCTTAAGGCGCAACAAATTCATAATCAGCTCAATTTGTGCTACTTTTTGTAAAGGTTCTCCCCAGCTGAAATGAAGAGGGACTCCATATTCATCAGCAACAGCCTGTAATAAAGGCGGGTATTGGACTTCATCGGGCACCAATACAGCACAATCGCCAGCGAAAGCGCTTTTAACGCTCAATAATTTCTTCATATTCCGTAAGACTTCTCGCACTTCCTGTAATGGAGAATGCGCTGCCAGTAAACGCACATCATGCTGTTTTTCTATTTTTTGCGGATGATCAACCAGAAAATTATTGGCTAGACCCAGGATGGAAGGTGGCAGGTGCGCCTGGTCACCCAGGTGAATTATTTCCAGGTCTGAAAAAACTCGTTGGAACTTCTCCAGGCTTTCCTGCGCTCGCTGGTAAACTACCCGTCCGGTTAAATCATCGCCAGGCAACGTCACCATAACCCTGACCCCCAACTCAGCCAGGAGAATTAATAAATCCTGTTGCGGCGGCGTGAAACGTTCAAAGCCATCCACAACCACAAGATTCCAGCCACGTACCAATCTGGGATTTGATTCCAGTGCTGATACCGCCGTACTGATAATTTGATGGGGATCCAGCCATTGTAGTTGTTGTAAACGTTCCAGGTAGGTTTGGTAAAGCCTGAGGATACCTTCCAACTGCGATTGGCTTTCAAGATCAATCAATCCAAATTGGGTTAATGAAAATCCCGCTTGTGCTAATTCCGAGAATTTCTGATGGACAAGCTGAATGAACCCTGATTTCTCTTTAATTACCTCTAATTCTCCCAGTAATCCCCGTTGACTATGATTCTGAATGATTTCCAAAATAATGCGGTGAAGCATCGTATTGGGTGCCAGAAATTGATATTCATCCGACTTCAGCAATATTTCTTTACTGATTTCATTAAATAATCCGATGGAAACCCCTAACATACTTCCACTATTCATCATTTTTGTTCGAAAAGATGTAGCCTGGCGCCGGTCAGGAAGCACCACCCAGATTTTTCGTAAATCTCCCGTTGATAATTCAGAACGAATACGTTTGAGGACCTCTGTTGTTTTACCGCAGGCCGCCCCAGCCATCAGAATCTGTAAAGGCATTGTTCCTCCTCAAAGTCAGGTATTATATGATTGTAGCCTGACTGGTGGGATTATCAAAATTGTAGGTTCATTCTCTATTGCTGATTTTTTCTAACCAGCCAAGAATCTCTTCCCGGATCTCACTGCGAAATCGCCAGATAAAACCCGCTGCCAGCGCAAATAACACACCCAACACCATCCATTGCCATAACCCCAAAGAATCTGCGTGTGAACCCAGAAGATTTGCCACAAAAACCCCGGGGGTCCGGCCTACCAGTGCCAATAACACCAATTCCAGCAAGGGAATAGGCGTCAGCCCGGCCAGGAAACAAACCGCATCATCCGGCATGAATGGCAGTAAAAAGAGCAGGAAAATCACCAGAGAACCACGTCGTTCCACCAGTCGGTCAATGCGTTCAATCGAGGAAGGATCAACAAAACGCTCCATCATCGGTCGTCCAAAACGACGTGTCAGCACCATCACCAGAGTAGAGCCGATCATCAAGCCGGTCATACTGTAAAGCGTACCCAACCAGGGACCAAACAACAAACCATTGACAGCATCGATGGCGGTTCCGGGGATAGGCGCCGTCAGAACCTGTAGCACATGCAGTGTGATGGTCACCAATGGTGCCCAACGGCCCCAGCGTTGCAGCAAACCAGAGAGTTGTTCCGGGTCACGGAATAATACGCCGATAGGGCTCATCCAGATGATCATCAGCAGCCCAACCAGAACGATGCCAATCAGTAACCAGATCCAACGGGATTTCATCACATCCATTCTAGCATGTCAGTATTAAAAACCAAGCGATAGATCTCAGGTTTTTTGGCAGAATCTGGATTGAAATTAGCCTTGCAAAAAGTCCTCGATATTTTTATTTTCCAAAGCAACATCCACAGCAGCCAGTGCATGTACCACTGTTGTATCAATAACCGGCAGTATGTTGTCTTTCTGCTTGACCAATAAACCAATTTCAGTGCATCCCAGCACAATTCCTTCCGCCCCATTTTTTTGCAGAGTTTGGATAATCCGTTGAAATTCTTTACTGGAAGAAGTCAGGATCTTGCCCAATACCAATTCATGGTAAATGATGCGATGCACAATTTCTCGATCAACTGTGTCAGGAATGACCACATCCAGACCATGCGTTTTTAATCTACTACCATAAAATTCACCCTCCATGGTGAAGCGAGTTCCTAAAAGTCCCACTTTTCCAATGCCTTTTGATTTAACAGCTTGCGCGGTAGCATCCACAATATGCAGCAAAGGAATACTGATCGCGGCCTGAACCTCATCCGCCATTTTATGCATGGTATTGGTACAGATCACCACAAAATCAGCCCCACCCTTTTCCAACCGCTGAGCTGCATCGATCATGACATCAGTTGCTTTTTCCCAATCCCCCTGGTGCTGGTAGCGCTCTATTTCTTCGAAGTCGACTGAATACATCAGGCATTGGGCTGAATGCAATCCACCCAATTGTCGCTTTACTTCTTCATTGACCAGACGATAGTACTCAATCGAGGATTCCCAGCTCATCCCGCCAATCATGCCAATCGTTTTCATGCTGCCTTCAACTTTCTGTAATCATCCTGAGTAAGAGCAAGATAAACCATATCGGTTAACTCACCAGAATCATGTCTGCGTTCAAAATTACGGAAAGTGCCTTCATACAAGAAACCTGCCCGTTTCGCCACCGATTGAGAGCGCAGATTGGCCATATCACAGCGTATGAAAATGCGGTTGGCTTTCATTTCCATGAAACCAAATTCAGTAATTCGATTGACCGCCTCGATGATATAGCCCTGGCCTTCATAACCTGTACGAACCCAATAGCCAATTTCAAATGAAGGCACATCCCAATTTTGCACATGCAACCCACTGCAACCGATCAATTTATGCTCCCTTTTCAAAAAAAGCAGCAGCATCATATCTTCGCGTTTAATGAAGCGAGCATATTGCTGCCGGACAAATTCCTCCCGCTCTTCCACGCTGCTTTCGGTTTGCGCCCAGGGAAACCAGGGATTTAATCGTGGGTAGGATGCCAAATAGGCTTCCTGTAGAATCTCGCCATCTCCAGGTTTAGGAACCCGTATCAACAAGCGCTCACTTTCAAACCATTCCGGAATATCCAATAGAACAGGTTTCATTTGAACCTCCAACTGATATATTGCTTAAAATTATCAAGTTTAATTCTACAAGCAGATTTGATTCGAAGCGCCAATTTAACGGAATCTTAAATTAGGAATTTGTGTATCATCTCAATAAAACGGGGTAATCGGGTGTTTTTGGCGAGCATCCGCTCGCCAAAAACACCCTGACCGCTCATTATTGAAAGGATAAGAATTCGTTTAGTTAAAATAATAACCCTGAAGGTATACTGATCAGCCTTCATGATTAGTTGTTATTGCTGAGTTAACCACCTGTCATTACAGAAAGCAGAGTCAACCGATCCCCATCACGAGGATTTTTATCCATGATAAAAACTGGCTCCGTCATTTCATCATTAATGATGAACAAATTGGAACTGAGAAAATTCTTTTTATCCGGCGCTATTAATATATTCACCAGGTTAGGATATAGTTCCGCCAACCTGGAAACCACATCATGATAAGTATCCTGCGATGCCATTTCTATCTGTATTTCTTTTCGTCCAGTGATATCTTTGGCTATCCCTGTAAACTCGACTGTCAGGTGAATAACATTTTCTTTTGTCATATTCAAAAGCATACTGTCACTGACCCAATTTATCAATTGAATTTACAATCTGATCACTTAAACGCAAAGATAAAAATAATAAATCCGATCGAAGGACCAGCCCACCAATAATCACTCAAAATTTGTGGAAGATTGAGATCCGGATAATTTTTTGCCAGAATGCCAACCAGCATCAGAATGATCGCAATCACGACCAGGAACCAGCTCTTTACTTCCACGGCTGGTTGTCCTTTTTTTGCTTCTATCGCAGCCATGCGGTCTTTCTGTCTCTTCCCTTTTGCCATTTGCATGACTTCCGCCATTTCAGTTCTCGCCAGGCGTCGTTTTTTACCACGGAGCATAGCCAGACGAAAATAGAATAACAAAGCTGTGAGACCTGTGATTGCATACCCGAAATCAAATTTAAAATTCATTTTACTTGGCTCCTAATCCTTTTTTCCAGACATATGAGATAGTTTTCTGGAAGAAAATATCTGATTCAGGTTGGGGACCATCTTCGTAACGAATATACCGCGCGCTTCTGGTAATTTCTCCAAAACTGGTTCCTGTTGCACTGATTTTCAATGGCACATATTCCAAAACAAAAACACGGGTGTTAGGTATGCGGACTGGCCATCGCTTTTGAGGTTCCTCCAGAAAAGCCATGAAATAACACTCATAAAAATTCTTTGGTTCAGGTAATTTTAAAAGAACCATTCGTGATTTTTTTTCAGGGATATCTTTTATTTCATAAAATATATCCTCAAATGGATCAGATTCTTCCTGACCCAGTCGCACGCCCATATGGTCCCACCAAAATTCAAGAAATTTCATGCCATCTTTTTCCAAATAAGTGAAAAAGTTTTTTGTTTGACTATGAAAAATGGTCGGTAGCGATTCAAAAGTGTAATTAAAGTGTTGGCTGCGTTTATTATCCATGCATTAAACTCCAATGAGATTAGGGATTGTATGCTTGTCTGAAAAATGTTAGAAATGAATTTGGTTCTCTTCCCAACAACCAGGTCAACTGGTTGGAATTTCCAATAAAATCATATTCTTCATAGTACTGGAACATCTTTAACAGTGTACCTACAGCGTAATCTGATAAACCTGCTCTTCGGGCATCCTTTTCCCAATCAGCTCTATCCAAAGTGCTTGCCAGGATCAATTTTCCCGTTACACCTGCTACCACGGTGGCAACATCCAACGCAGATAACGCTTCATGAGAACACAATTCATAAATTGCATTTTCGTGGCCTTCTTCTGTCAGAACTTTAACCACAATTTCAGCCAGATCATCCAGGTCAATCATACTGGAGCGGGATGAAGTGGAATATGGGATGCGATATTCACCGGTTTTAAGCATCTTATCCAGATATCCCAGTACATTCTGCATATAAGCTGCCGGCTGTAAAATGGTGAAAGGCATCGATATTCTGAATAATTGATCCTCCACCCTCATTTTCTTCCAATGATGCGGCATGGCTTCGACCTGGGGGTGTAATACGGAGTGATAAACAAAATGTTTCAAATGATTTTTCTGTGCAGCCTGGATCATTAACTGACCAATTTCCTCTTCCTGTGGGTGCATATTGGGGCAGATATGATAAATGGCTGTGGCACCAAAAAATACCTCATTCATTTTTTCGCCATCCAACAAATCCGCTACAACAATTTCTTTTGCGCCTAATTTTTTCAATGGATCAATCTGTTTTTTATGTCTTACGATTGCACGCACATCCATTCCATGAGCAGTTAAAGCTCTGGTTATGGTATTTCCAGTTTTTCCAGATGCACCTGTTACTAAAATCAAAACAAACTCCTTTCACTTTTCTAATTTTTCTTAAAAAACCAGAATTCTTTTGAATAACTAAGATTCAAGAGAATCATGGATCTTCAAGACCATTATAAATGATAGTTTATCGATCCAGTATTTTCGTTTCATAATACTCCCGACGCCTGAGCATCGACGTCGGGAGTATCGTGGGGTGACAGGTTTGCACACCTGCTCAACTATGCAAGTAACCTATCACTTGTAAAGTTCAATCAAATATATTAGACAGCTTGCTCACGCACAACAGGTGGTTTCCAGAAGACCAAAATCAGGTTCATCAGGATACCAAAGACTGCACCGGTGGCAATCGCTGGCCAACCACTGGGGAATAATCCCTGGAATAATGGGATGGGTAAGAATCCACCGGGGAATCCGATGTTTCCACCAATACCAACAATCAGGATTGTTGCACCAATTGCCAACTGAGCTGGGTCAAACAGGTTGACTTTTTCAGCCATCATAAGCGCAATACCTTGCATACCAATGATACCGAATAAGTAAATGGAAAGTCCACCACTAACAGCTGTTGGAATCGTAGAAACCAGATCTGCCAGTGGTCCAACGAAACCAAGTAACATGGAGATGATACCAGCTGTAATCAACACTGGACCAGAATAGTTTCGTGTGATAACCATCAGGGAGTTGTTTTCACCGTAGTTGGTGCCTGCGGTAGAACCGAAGATACCATTGACCATGTCATTCAAACCATCCAGCATCAGGTTGAGGCCAATGTACTGGCTGAGGCCGTATTTCTCTTTGCCCATTTCAGTCGCGGTATGATCAACATACAGCGAAATCTGATACAGGTGAGCGGTTGATTCTGGAATAGTGGCAATAGCCATAATACCAACACCAAAGATAACCGTAGCAGTCATATCACTGGCAAAGTTCGGGAAGGTAATCTGTGGGGCTCGCAAAACTGCTGAGGTGAATGCACCTGAAAGATTTACAAGACCCAGGGGGATTGCAGCAATGTAACCAATGATCGCAGCCAAAAGGATGGGGAGCATGGAAATGAAGCCTTTGCCCTGCAGATATACGGAACACAGGAAAGCTGCCAATAATGTGATGATAGCAGCAGCCCACCATTTGAGATCACCGGTCATGATACCACCAGCTACACCACTGGCCATCTGAAGTGCAGCAGCACCCAGACCAATACCGATGGTCGCAGCTACTGGACCCGTAACGATGGGGGGTAATACTTTATCCAAAGCTTCTTTACCACCTGAATAGCGGATGATCAAACCAACAATGATATTGATCACACCAGTGGCGATGAAACCAGTCTGGACGATGGAGAGCAAAGCCGGGTCAGCCGGTACACCAAATTCTGCTTTGGTGATGGCTACAACAGCAGCAATATAGCTGAAGCTGGAACCATAATACAGGGGGATGAATTTTCCCATTGCTAATTTGGAACCAACCAGAGCCACAACTGTTCCGAAACCGGTAACTGTTAACACGGTACTGACGGGGAAACCCATCAATAACGCGCATAATACCGTTGCGGGGAACATGGTAATCACGTGCTGGAAGCCCAGCAGAATCATTTGCCCAATAGGTGGGCGATCATTTGGAAGATAAGCCATTACTTTTGTTTGAGTTGCCATACGAGTCTTCCTCCCTCTAAAGGAATTTAGGATAAATAAATAAGTATGATTTGTTGATTCGATTGGAACCTGACCCAAATTGCTGATGATTGAATCTATCCTCCACACAAATTCGTGCGCGTCATCGCTTATAAGGGTGTTCCGAAGGAAACAGTAGGGGAATTATGGGGTCTACTCTCTGACGTTAATTACCTCCTTTCAATCCTCTTCAATCCTCTTAATCAATAATAACTGGGTGAAGATTGGGACTATGCGCCACAGCTTTTAAGGATAAAAGCAAGCAGAATAATGACTGCAATAACAGGCACGATATAAAGAACTAATTTTGTTTCTGCAGACCAATTTTCCATTTTTACCATATCCTTTGCAACTTCTTTAGCGAATTGTGCTTCTGTGGGTGCTTTGAATTCTACTGCCTCTGCTCCGGTCTCTTTTGCAGCCAGGCGGGCAGCCAAAGCCTTATCAAGGGTTTCAAAACCAGTGCGGATCATGCTCTTGGCAACGCTATCGATCATCCGTTGGCCAACACTGGCTAAGGCTCCACCAATATTGACTTCACCTTCATACTCCATCAACGTGGTGTTGTCTTCCTGTTCTTTGAATTTAACATTACCAATACCATTTAAGAATCCTGGTGCACCTTTTCCGCCACCTTTCAGGGTCAGGCTATCCGGTTTGACAACATTTTCCAATTGCATTTCACCAGTAAAAGCGCCAGATACAGGGCCAACACGAACGTTCATATCAAATTTGTATTCGTCTTCTTTGACCATTTCCATCTTCTGGGCACCGGGCAAGGCACTCGCTAGAACATTGGGATCATAGAACATATCCCAAACATCTTCACGGGGACCATTAAAAACGTGAGTACCTTCAATTTTCATTACAACTTCCTCCAATAATAATTAAACGTAGAATTTCCAGGTTATAGCGGAAGGCGCTTACGCGCCTTTCGCCTTCTGAACATAGTGATAGAGTTTTCCAGGACTCATAAATGAATCGGTAATATCTAAGTCCATGCCTTCAAATGCATCTTCCAATGCCTGCATAAAACAGGCTGGAACACAAATCGCACCAGCTTCACCAATTCCCTTAATACCCAGTGGATTCAAAGGAGATGGTGTAACGATATGTTTAATTTCAAATTTTGCTGGCATATCAGTTGCTTGTGGGAAAAGATAATCCATGAAGGATGCAGTCACCAATTGACCATAATCATCATACACCAGATTTTCATAAAAAGCTTCACCAATGCCCATTTGCAAACCACCATGGATCTGTCCATCCACAATCATAGGATTAATATTGGTTCCACAATCATCGGCAATTACCAGACGTTCGATCTTTACTTTTGCGGTTTCTGGGTCAACATCCAGGATCAATCCCAGGCAGCCATAACCAGTCGCTCCATGGGGAGGACCATAATACGATGCAGCTTCGAGACCGGGTTCCATACCTTCTTCTACAGTACCACGGGTGGGATTGGCTCGCATGGCTAATTCGCCAAGTGATATGAATTTTTCAGGTAAATCAGCTATACGTACAACACCATCTGCTAATTCCAATTCCTCTTTTGGTGTTTCAAGTATTTTGCTTGCCAGATTAAGTGCTTTTTCGCGTACTTTCACAGCCGCGTTGTGGATAGCTGTGCCAACAAGAGTCATCCCTCGCGATGCAAAAGCGCCTACACCCCATTGCCATTGTCCGGTATCACCGATCACAACCTCTATGTCTTTAATGTCAACGCCTAATTGATTGGCAGCCACCTGAGCAAATGTCGTGTAATGTCCCTGTCCTTGATTACTGTATGCACAAACAACATTCACTTTCCCGGTGACACCCACCATTACTTTGGCGCCTTCATAAGGACCAACGGCGGTGCCTTCTGTAAACATAATTACACCAATACCTTTGTGTTTTCCTTCAGCACGTAATTTGGGTTGAATTTCTTTTTTGAATTTTTCGTATTCAATGGCTTCCAAAGTTTTTTCTAATGCGCCTGGATAGTCGCCACTATCTAACACACTCTCAACAAAATCCTGCCCAATGACACCTGTTCGGAATGGCATACTTTCTGGGGGTAAAATGTTTTTTCTCCGAATTTCAATTGGATCCATGCCTAATTCTTTGGCTGCTGCATCCAATAAGCGTTCCATCACAAAAATACCATGTGATCTTCCAGCCCCACGAACCGGAGTAACTACCATTTGATTCGTAAATACCATGATGATGCGGGTGAAATAATTCGGGATATTATAATTACTGATAACATGCGTCTGTGTGTTCAATGGAACAGTCATGCCATAGGGGTTGTAAGCACCCGTATTGTGATAAAACTCATCCTTAACTCCCAGAATAGTGCCATCTTTTTTCAACGCGATTTCGGCATAATGCACTTGATCACGTTCAGATGTAGTCCCAAGAAAATTTTCTCTACGATCTTCAACCCATTTGATCGGTTTTTTGAGTTTCATGGCAATCCATGGAATCACTACATCATCGATTTGGGACGACATAATCTTGGGACCAAATCCACCACCAATATCCGGGTTCATAACACGCACTTGGTTTTCCATCAATCCCAAGTATTTGGCAATGCTATTACGCATCGGAACAGGGCCCTGAGTTGTTGCCCAAACATTTAAGACTTTAAAACTATCATCCCATTGGATAACTATTCCACGATTTTCAATTGCTCCACCTGCTACATGTTTGGTGACAATCCTCTTTTTTACAACCAAATCAGCTTCGGCAACAGCTTTTTCCCAGCTACCCACTTCCTGTCGTACGTCAGCAGAAAGATTGGATTCGAGGTCTTCATGAATTAATGGAGCACCGGGATCAAGAGATTTTTCAAGATCTCCCACATATTCTAAGGGTTCAATATCCAGATAAATGTAGTCCAATGCATCTTCAGCTATGTATCGGCTTTCAGCTACTACAACTGCTACTGGTTCACCAGAAAATCGAATTTTATTTTTAGCGATACACTCTAATGGTCTGGCGTGAAATATTGAGCCTTTAATCACTGTTGGAGGAGGTACCTGTAGCGGTCCTGGTCTCCAATAATCTCCCAGATCTTCTGCAGTGTAAACAGCCACTACGCCTGGCATTTTCTTGGCTTCTTCGGTATCTATTTTATTAATTTTTGCATGGGCATAATCACTACGTTTAATAGCTACGTGTAACATACCAGGAATTTCTATATCATCGATATAGTTCCCATTTCCAGTTAATAAACGAGGATCTTCATTTCTTTTATATGATTTTGAAATAGTTGATTCTGTCACAATTCACCTCTCTTGGTTCCTAATCAGCAGCCATCTTTTTTGCTGCAAGTTGAACAGCTTCAACGATGTTTTCATACCCGGTGCAACGGCAGAAATTCCCATCAATGGCTTCGCGTGCTTCTTCTGCAGTTGGATTAGGGTTACCTTCCAAGAACTCAACTGTGGTCATCAAGAAACCTGGGGTACAAAAACCACATTGTAAAGCATGTTTTTCCTGAAAAGCTTCTTGAATGGGGTGCATTTTTTCCATAGTACCGAGCGATTCCACCGTTTTGATGTCTGAACCATCCACCATGACTGCAAACAAGGTGCAGGATCGCGATGAAAGGCCATCAATCAGGACGGTACATGATCCACACAGACCATGTTCACAACCTACGTGTGTGCCTTTCAATCCAAGATCATGGCGAATAAAATCACTTAATAACAATCGTGGTTCAACTTCACGTTCATATAACGTTCCGTTAACTGTGATTGCAACTTTTACTTTTTGAGTCATCATTACCTCCTACTTCTTTGCCTGTTGGACAGCATCAGTGAGTGCCCTGCGAACCAAAACATGAACGAGATTGCGGCGATATTCTTCCGTTCCATGAATATCTGTACCAGGATCACATTCATTTTTTGCCACATAAGCTGCTACTTCTTCAATAGCTTCCGCTGTGGGTACCTGCCCGGCCAACACCTGATTGGGTTTACTTGCGAGAAGTGCTGACTCGCCAACACTGAACAAGGCAACGCGTGCTTCCTTTACTTTGCCTGAACCATCCATAGTTACTGTACTGATGACGGCTGCCTGTGCGTAGCCACCTTTTTGGCGGGATACCTGCTGATAGCTGGCTCCAGTGTTTGCTGGCATTGGTGGCAACACCACTTCAGCCAACATTTCTTCTGGTTCCAGAACTGTCATGAAAGGTCCGATAAAGAAATCGGTAGCTTTCACCCAGCGTTCACCAGCTTTGGATAATATTTTAAAATTAGCATCCAACAATAATGCTGCAGCTGGCAGTTGCGCTGCCGGATCTGCATGTGCAATCGCACCCCCAAAGGTTCCACGATTACGAATCTGTTTATGGGCGATATGTTTAATGGTTTTTACCAATATGGGATAACGTTCATTAACCATAATATCTTCTTCCACAACACTGTCACGCGTCATGGTACCAATCGCCAGACCGCCATCAGCGGTAGGCTTAATATACGATAATTCCTTAACCTTGTTCAGGTCTACTAAAGCTGTAGGTCGAGCCATGCGAAAATTCATCGCAGGAATCAGGCTTTGCCCACCAGCCAGCACCTTGCCAGAGTATCCAAGTTCTGTTAATTTATCCAGAGCTTCTTCAACGCTGGTAGGAGCATAATAATCAAATGGAGCTGGCTTCATATAGATTTTGCCTCCTGTAAAAATAAGTGAAAAATATCACACGAAAAGTTTGAAAAAAAAGGAAATGATTTCTGGATTGTAACTGTCTTACATCCCATCATCAGATTTTGTAAGATCGAAAAGGAATGAGGGTTACTTTGCAAATCTAATCTCTTCTGATTAATAGATTGATTAATCCTGAATTGAGATAATGCCTCCAATATGGGATTATCAGTCAGGTTTTCTTCGATATTAATGTTTAAGTTTTTTGGAAGAGGTGTTTTTTTCTGCATTCGATCATCAATGATTTTTAGGGTCAGAAGTGTTCTCAATTACACTGATTGACGATGTTCGATTTGATTTGTGCATAAATCTAATCAATTATTTTTTTGAGAACCTGCCACCACTTTACTATTATTACCGCTGCCCCTTAAAAAATCAAGTCTTTAAGGGGCAGCAATTTTACGACATTATCCTTCTTTGAAGGCTACAAAACGACCCCACATGGATTCAATTTCCATACCTTTTTGCACGAAGCAACCGATATAGTAGCGTCCACTGGGTAGATCAGCCAAATCCAGACCTAGATTTTCTGCATGGACAATCTTTTTTGGGAAAAGATTGAGGTGCATATCCTGGTAGAAATGGTCTAATGGATACATTTCATCCCAGTCTTTACCAAAATCTCTTATCAATTTTTCATTGGCTTCAGCAAAAGTCTTGGGATGCCAGATACGTTGAATGGTGTTCATGGGATGGTCTGCTGCCACACAGTCGACACCGATCCACTTGATTTTCTTCTCTGCTGCCCAAACAGCAAAATCTGGTGATGGGCCTGGATGTTTGATCATGTAGCGGAATTCATCCGAATCAGGACTCTTCCAACCAAACTTGTACCAGCCAGTTTTGATAACCAGAATATCTCCTTCATGTACATCGACGACTGATTCAATCATTGCAGGAGTATAAACACTGGAATTGCTCACAAGATGCGAAATATCTGCAACCACACCAGGACCAACCCACTCCTCTAAAGGAGTTTGTCCAATAGCGCGTCCATTGGGATAGAAGTGTTTTTCTCCATCCATATGGGTCGCCAGGTGAATCGATGCATTACAAATGGATCCATTTCGTGCCATGCCATAATGAGCTCCACCAACTCGTTTAAAGTATTTCACAGAAAGTGGTTCATAGTTTGCCCACTGAGGTGACTGAACACTGAAAGGAACCGTCATGTCAACCATACCGGCTTTTTCCATCTCAGCGAAAAATTCATCTTCCGGCATCCATTCAGGAGCCTGATATGCTGCTACACGTGCCCAGGCTGTTTCGACTTCCATGAAGGGGATTGGCTGGCAGGTGATCCAGGCTCTCTGGTTCTTCAACTCATTGACCTGTCCCACAATTGATTCCACAAATAAAACATGGTTCTTGGGCATGGTCACATGGGTCATTTCATAATACCAATCCTGCGGATACATCTCATCCCAGGTTTTGCCATATTTTGCTTGTAATTTGGCTTCGGCTTTCTTGAATTCACTCTCATGTAAGCGACGAATAGGCGTATTCATGGGGTGTTCGATGCTTCCACAATCCACACCGACCCATTTCAATTTTTTATCCAGTACCCATTGGAAAAATTCCGGGGAAGGACCTGGATGACGAACCAGGAAACCAAATTCTTTCGATTCAACCCCACCCTGAGCCTTTGGATTGACTACATCCGGTCTATCCCAGGAATAACGGTTGTATCCGGTATTGATGATTAAAATATCGCCTTCTTTAACATCGACGACTTTTTCTATCATTTCCGGCGTGTAAATGCTGTAATCTTCGACCATGCCGGAGATGTCAGCAACTACACCCACACCACTTAATGCTTTCAAAGGAATATCAGCAATCGCACGGCCACCCGAATGGTAGGCTGTTTCACCAACCAGGTGAGTACCGACTGTGTTACTCCAATTCAAGATCTGTCCATTGGCGCCAGCACCACCACCATAAGCACCGGTAACACGCTTGAAGAAATGAACTTCCAAGCTTTTGTCTCCGGGGAATGGGGGCGTGAATATGCTGCAGTCCTGAGTCAGATCATACAACTTGGCTTCGGCCATCATCTTAATAAATTTTTCACGATCCATAGTTCCCTCCGTATTAAGTAAACAATAAAATTTGTGTATTAAGTAAAGGGGTTTCTAAAGGCTACTTGGCGGAAATCCACGAAGTAGCCAGTCAGCTCAATTTATATGTCATATTTTTCAGCAAAGGCGACCAGTGCATCCTCAAAAAGCTTCATAGGTGCAGACACAACACCAGCACCAACCTGACCTATTCCAGGATCTTTGTGGGCAACACCTGTATTGACTCTTGGAGTAATTCCTTTTTCGATTACTTTGCGAATGTCTATACCGGTTGGAGTCCCTCTAAAATCCAAAAATGGGATGGTGAAGTTTTTGTGTTCGCCGTATGTAATCTCGTACATATCCAGTGTGGTATTGATTGCATCACGAGGTGTTCCGCCTATGAAGGTTACTAAAGCTGGAGCTGTTGCCATAGCAAAACCACCAATACCCACAGTTTCCATAATTACACTGTCACCAATATCCAGACAAGCATCTTTCTCTGTGAACCCTGGGAAGTATAAAGCCTTTACAACAGGTGCGGGGGCAGTAAACCATTGATTACCCATTCCACTAACTTTTATTCCCCAGTCTGTACCATTGCGTGCCATCAACGTCACAATCGTTGAACCTTCAATATTTTGAGCTGCATTAGCCATTGTCTTACAGCCTGCCATAACTGGATTCAGAACCGCTAATGCATTTTCACCCAGAAATTTGACAACATCCGCTGCATCGGTTGAATTCTTAGCTGTTCGTATAATATGAGGTGCAAGTAAATTGGTGAACAACAATGAAGCTGCATCTAAGCGGTTATGGCCATCATCACCCATATGCAATGCTTTTGCCAGTAATGTGCGGATATCCAGACCATTCATTGCTTTTAGTGCAGCATCAACTGTAGGTGCAAGTACATTATTGAGCCAAAGCATGCGTTCAATAACTTCTTCACTATAGGCACCCATTCGTAAAACTTTTCCGCGACCTTCATTCATTCCAGAAAAAGTTTTATAGCCACTGTTTTTATCCTCAACTACAAAAACCATCATGGAAGGTGAAATAATTCCCGCCATAGGTCCACTTGCATCATAATCATTACATGGTGCAAATTCAATTTTTCCGCTTGATAAAATAGATTCAGCTTCTTCAGCATTTTTTGCACGACCTTCAAAAATAATCGCGCCAATCATTCCACCTTTCACTGGCCCCGACATTCGCTCCCATGAACAAGGAGGTCCTGCATGTAAATATAAGTTTTTGTGCATTCCGGGTATAACATCTACTGCTTTTTCTACACCTACCAAAATTGGACGTGCATTCATGAATTCATCAATTGCTTTTTGATTCGCCTGTTCAATATTTATATTGGTCATCATTTATTCTCCTTATCAAATTTCATTATCAAGAATTAATTTTTTTTCATTCGTTCCAAAATGGATGCCATTTTTTCATTCCCACCAGCTGGTGGTTTGAAATCTACCTGTACGACCTGAATTTCCTGATCTTCCAGGTTCTCTGCAAATGAATCAAGTCCTATATTTAGAGCTTGTAATTCATTTTTAAGTGTTTCAAGATTTACTGGAGTAAATGTAAACTCAGAATCTACTTTTTTATCCAGACCCATTAAAATTCTTCCAGCATAACGTACAACTTCCTCATTACTGGATGATACCCAGGCGCCAACTTTTCGTAATTGATCAATCTGGTTGTCCAGATTTTGAGGATCAAGATCGGTGCCGGTTGCAACAACAACAACCTCCAGGAAACGGCCAGCTTTTTCTGCTTCTGCTTTTGCTTTGGCAATGGCAGGCGCTAATTCGCTGGCAGGATCGGGGTGTGAACCATAACCAATCACGACATCCAGCATAATGACGGCCACTTCTGGGTCTTTCCCTTCTTCCAACAAGCGGCGAATACGCATTTCGTTATCCATCATCGGATGTAAACGACCTACGGTAAATTCATCTTCTCCCAGATCGACTATGCTGTGTTCTTCACTTTTCAGGGAATCCTTTAATTTGTTCTCTTTGTTGATGGGCGCATTTGCCCAAACTCTTCCCACATATTCTTCCAATAGGAATTGGGCTTCATATGCCAGGGTACCACCTGAGAACAAACCACGGAAATATTTTTGTCCTTCAGCAAACCGCTCTAATTTCAAATCTACTGCTGGTTTAACTTCAGGTGGATTTTTAGCTAACTCAACTGCCAGTGCTGCAGCATCATCCATACCGGTTGCAAACCACAAATTACCATCCTGGCGGGCGGTAGGTTTGCGGGCAATAAAGTTAACCACTACTGGTTTGTTGATCAAACGTGCTTTCTTGATAACTTTTTCTGCAACAGAGGGGGCCGGAGGTTTGGATACCATTACAATCACTTTGGTTTCAGGGTCTCGTGCAAGTGCATCAAGTCCCATCAGAAATGTCATGGCTCCTACAGCTTCTTTTAAGTCACGTCCACCAGTACCAATACCATGCGTAATACCACTACCAAGTTGATGAATACGGGTGGTTACCTGTTGTAAACCAGTACCAGCAGCTGCAATCACGCCAATCGGTCCTTTACGAATTTTATTGGCAAATCCAAGTCCAATTCCGTTGATCATGGCTGTGCCACAATCAGGTCCCATTACTAACAAACCTTTTTCAGCTGCTTCTTTTTTTAAGGAAATTTCATCTTCCACGGAAACATTATCGCTGAAAAGAAAAACGTGTTTTCCCAGTTTTAATGATTCTCTAGCCACGTTGGCAGCAAATCGTCCAGCTACCGAAACCAGAGTCCAGCTGGCACCAGGGAGCATTTTTGACGCTGTATCCAGACTTTTAGGACGATAATTTTTATCCATTTCAGTACTGCGTTTTACTAATAACTCATCCACCTGTCCTAAAGCTTCTTCTGCTTCATTGCCTGTTGCTGCTCGTACTACAATAACGAGATCATCTGGGTTAGCATCTAATACTTGCTTATCTACCAATTCGATGTGTTTGAGAATCTCTTTATTTTCCTCTGTTCCCATGACCACGCCAGCATCTTCAACTCCCTGTAATTCGGTGAGTGATCGCTGTAATTTCATGAGAAACGCTGAATCATAATATGCGCCTTTACGAATATCTGAAACAATAACCGACATAGATTACCTCCTGTTTAATAAGCAATCAAAACCAGGCGAGTAGCTCTTTGCCATTCGCCTTTTTGTTTTAATTCTGCTCGACAATAAAATTTTCAGATCCATTAAAAAGTTGCCGTCATACAACTTACTCTGACAGGGTATTTTCACTACGAAAGAAGGAATAACCGATAAGGTTCGGAAAACACCCCGGGGACAATAAAAATCAATCAAATGATTGGTTTCAGGATAAAACAGTTGGAGCGAAGTGTCAAATGTTAGACAATTGCTCTTTTAGTATAGCATTTTCAGGATTTAGAGTCAATTTGAGAAAAATTTCTCAAATTATTAGGCTTTATTTTCCTGTTTTTGCTGCCAACTTTTTTCAACTTGTAAAAGTTCTACCGATATTTTCTCAGCTAACCGGGTTATTTTAACTTTCAAAATTTGTTAACCATTTACCGATAAAAACCACTTACTAAAAAAAGGAAGGATCGCATTGACCCTTCCTTAATAGAGAAATAATTAGAGATTGAGCTCCGGCATGCGCATTACTTCATTGGCTTTGCGAACCTCATCGGTTGGATTAAAGTCCATTTGATTACCAATGTAGTTGGGCAACCAATTCTTAAGGCTGGCATTCCATGAATCCTGATTGACCAAATAAATTCGTGCGCCACCTAATTCATGCTGATACTGTGGCCAGGGTAAGGTTGGTTGTGCCATTGCCAGTCCAGCCATTCGCCATCCGTT
>JAHYJK010000058.1 GCA_019429225.1 Anaerolineaceae bacterium | reverse complement strand
TTTTGCCCTGGTGTGTTCATCGCAACCACGTTGTGCGCAGTTGCAGCAGTCAGATCGATGTTGTCATAACCAGCACCAGCACGCACAACAATCTTTAACTGTTTGGCGGCATCCAAAACCTCCGCATCCACAATGTCACTGCGAATGATCATTGCATCCGCATCTGCAACTGCTTTTAACAAATCAGATTTTTCAGTATATTTTTCCAATAAAGCTATCTCATACCCGGCTTTTTCAGCGATTTCCTTAATCTGTACAACTGCTTCAGCCGCAAAAGGTTTTTCAGTGGCTAATAAAACTTTCTTCATCATACCCATCCAGTCTTTTTTAATAACTAGTGTAATTTTTCAAATTCCTGCATGCAGGAAACCAGTGCTTGCACACTTTCTACAGGCATAGCGTTGTACAACGATGCTCGGAAACCACCAACATCGCGATGACCCTTAATGCCAACCATCCCTTTCTCTCCAGAGAATGACAGGAACTCTTTTTCAAGATCCTTGTATTCTGCTTTCATTACAAAACAGATATTCATTAATGAACGATCTTGAACCTCCGGCACTGTAGCCACAAAAAGCTTATTGCGATCAATTTCATCATAGAGCATTATGGCTTTCTCTTGATTTATCTTCTCGATAGCCTTCAATCCTCCTAAGTCCTTTAACCATTTCAATGTCTGCAATGCTGTGAAGATGGCGAAAACGGGAGGGGTGTTGAACATCGAGCTTTTATTGATATGAGTTCGATAATCAACCATGGTAGGAAGCGAACGACTGACTTTCCCTAATAATTCTTCTTTTACGATAACAAATGTCAGACCTGCAGGAGCCAGGTTCTTTTGAGCACCGCCATAGATTAATCCATACTTCGACACATCCATGGGGCGACTGAAAATATCTGAAGACATGTCCGCAACTAATGTGACAGGAGAATCGAGATCTTCTTTGATTTCAGTTCCATAAATGGTATTGTTAGTGGTGATGTGAAAATAATCAACATCTGTCGGAATACTATATCCACGTGGTATGTAGGTAAAATTCTTATCCTCCGAGGAACCTAAGACTACAACTTCTCCAAATAATTTCGCTTCTTTGGTTGCCTTTTTTGCCCAACTTCCGGTAACCAGATAGGCTGCCTTTGTCTCCATAAGATTGTAAGGTATCGTAAAGAATTGTGTACTGGCCCCACCACCCAGGAATAAGACTTTATAACCTTCTGGAATATCAAGAAGTTCTTTAAATAAAGCCATCGCTTCTTCATTGATGGCATCCACTTCTTTGCTGCGATGGGAAACTTCCAACAGAGATAAACCGGTTCCGGCGAAATTCATAACAGCTTCGGCTGTTTTTTCAATGGCTATTTGAGGTAAGATAGACGGGCCTGGATTAAAATTATGTTTTTTCATTTTCATTTCCTTTTTTCTGTTAATTTCATTTTCCTAGATATGCATATTATAGGAAAAAGTGGGTTAAGTTACATTTGACAAACTTCCATATTTTTAAGAATTCTCTCTTCAAAACAAGAAAATTGACTTATAGGAAAATCAACTATGCGTTGTACCATCAGGCATAATCGTGCCATACAACGATTTCGCTCTTAGAATCTTATGGTCCGGAACATTGGAACCGGTTAAATCGGCATCAGTGAGATTCGCATTGGTTAGATCAACTCCACCTAAATTTGCATCAATTAAATTAGAACCTGATAAATCAGCCTCCATCAAGTCTGCTTCAGCCAAATTTGCTTCCCGTAAATCTGCACCACGTAAGTTTGCTCCTCGAAGAGTAGCCTTTCTTAAATCAGCGCCGATGAGATTGGCGTTTTCGAAATTGCAACCACCCATTCTCGCTTCTGATAAATTCGCGCCTCGTAAATCAGCACCGCTAAAATTTGCATTGGATAATGTGGATAATGTTAAGTTTACACCTCTCAAATCGGCATCACTCAGATCAATATAACTTAACCACAACGGTTTTTCTTGATTCAGCAACATGTAAAGTTCATAACGCGAAAATTCAGACATAGTCACCTTTTATTGTATGAAGAAATTATCTAAACCAGAATGAATATCAATTATCGATCAGATTAGGAAATTTTGTAGAATGATCCTGCTTTAATTGTATTACATTTTCCCTTATTTTGATCAGTTGATTTGTATAATGACCCGGATAAAGACACATCTTTTTGTGATGAACTTTTATTTATTTCCAAATTTAAATTAATCTGTCGAGGCGCAACGAAATCCTAGATTCTCGTACCAATATTTAGGAACAGATCTGTATCTTAATGAAGATCGAATCCACCAGATTCCATTGCTCCACGGTCCGCCTCGCCAAATATATTTATAACCATCTTCAGGCTCGCGGCTACCATCGGGCACATATGGATATAACACTGGAATCGAACTTGTCCACTCCCAAACATTTCCAGCCATATCCATCACCCCATAAGGGCTGGCGCCATTGGGATAACTACCAACCGGAGCAGTATCTGCAAATCCATCATCAAAAGCTGGGTTTGCATGTTCCCTCGTACAATTTACATCACAAAAATTTGCCTTATTTTCAGTTATTGGATCATTTCCCCATGGATATCTACGTCCATCTGTACCTCTTGCTGCTTTTTCCCACTCTGCTTCAGTAGGTAACCTCCCCCCAGCCCACTCACAATAAGTACTTGCTTGCCACCAATCCACCATTATTACTGGATAGTTATCAAATTCTGGATTTCCATAATATTCCTCGCGGGTATTAGAGAAGTTTACCCAGGGTGCAGTACAGGCTCCGTCAGCAACACACAAAGCATAGCGTCCATTGGTCACTTCATATTTATCAATCCAAAACCCATCCAGATAAACAGTATGCATGGGCACCTCTGGATATGCGACACCATTATCATCAAGGATGTATTGTGCATCTTTATCTTGAGTACCCATGATAAATTCACCCGCTGGAATAAAAATCTGTTCAGACTTATCTTTGGCTGATATTCTGAAATTAGGGTCAATTACTTCAGTCGGAACCACTGTCGGTTCCATCATGGGTGTTGCGGGAACAGTGGTTTCGCTTGGCATTAAAGTTGGCAGTGAAGTTGGTGCTATGATTTCTTCTTTCGTAGGTTCAACGGTGCTTGATGGTTTCTGAGTCGGTTCAGGAGTTAAAATAGGTGTACTACATGCGCTTAAAATCATTGACAATAGCAAAAAAACGAATATCAAGGATTTGATAGAATTTTTCACAGGTATTGCTCCCTTATGAAGGATGATTGATCAGGCTTTTCAAATGTGATCCTGCCTGGTTTAACAAGTCAAATTTTACTACCAATTTTAACCATGAAAAGTTGATGATCATTTTGAAACAGCACGTATAATAAAATTTATAAATTTTTCACTGAAAAATCATTTGTTTTTCCCAATTTCGTTAGGTATTTGTGATGACTTTTTTTATAAAAAGCGATATAATGTTTGAATTAAGGGCTTTTATTCCTATTTAACTTATTGGGTGGTTTTTATTTGATGAAGAATTTCAAAAAAATCTTAATTCTGGCAATAATCTTCATCTTCATTTCGATTTTTGCATCCTTTAACGTATCTGCACAGGAAGAAACCGAACCACCGGAACGAATCAAATTAATTGAAAATACATTTACACAATACACATGGCGGTTAGTGACAAGAACTGGCGTTCCGGTTTGTACTGTTGTTATTAATCATGAAGGTTTTCCTACCGGACAGGAAACATTAGCAGCCTGCAATGAATCCTGGTTAGCGCTTTTTCCAACACCCACGGTTGTTGTCACGGGAACACCAACACCTCAACCAACGTCCACTCCCATCGTTATCAATCAATTATGGGAGGATACTTATTGGGTTTTTGTTTCTTCTGAGGAAGTTACTCAGGTAACACAAATAACCATTCCCGACATCATTGTTAACATCAATGCACCTGGAATTCCTGTGAATGCTCCGTATGTGGTCATCAAGGCGATTGAACCTTATTCTGAGTACAAAATTACCAGAATTGCAGGTACGGTCAATGATGAGCCCTTTGAATGTTTTTCTGATCAATGCATTGTACCGTTATTGCAAGACTCACAAATTCGTTTTTGGGCAGAAAGCAGTTTCGGAGATCAAACCGAAGTAATTACGGCCATTGTGAGAATTTTCATCAGTAATGATTACTACAACGTTCGTATAACATCTATCGATCAACTGCTAGGATTTACGGATTCCTGTCGGGAAATCTGGCGTGAAACTGCTTATGGTGGTTCACCTGATTGGGTAGTCTTCCCGGAATCACCTGATATGTTAGCCACGTTTGATAAGTTGCATTATCTGGCAGGAAAATTAATATTAAACAGATTCGTGGACGCATCATCCTGTCCGAATGGTGGCTTATTTGCTAATGGAGCCCCCAATGCCTGTGGTTTGGAAGTTGTAGAGGAAGCGATGTTTGCCTGGCAAAATCGTTTTGACCCGATCATCTGGGCCACAGGCAGAGAATCAGGCGTTCCCCCCATTTTTATCAAAAGTATCATTAAGCAGGAGTCCCAATTCTGGCCAGAAAACGCTCGTTACCTGTATGAAGAATACGGTTTCACACAGATTAACGAGTTAGGCGCTGATGTTGCCTTACGTTGGAATGAGGATTTAAAAAATCAGATATGTTCCGGTTTGCTCTTCAATTGTGATGAATCGTTTGTCAACATGAATGCATTTGAGCAGGCAATGTTGCGGGGTGGATTAATCCGTTCCATTGATGCGTATTGCCCTGCATGTGAAAATATGATAAATCTTGATATTGCGGAACAGTCTATTGCCATAACCGGTCAGGTAATCAAGGGCAATTGTTCTCAAACAAATTACATTGTTAGTGATCTTGAACTCAAAGCAACCGTAACTGATATGTGGAAATTTACAATTCTCTCATACCACGCTGGTTATTATTGTTTACGGAATAGTCTCGAAATTGTTAAGGAAAAAGGTCTGGAACCTACCTGGGCAAATGTTTCTGCTAATCTGGTTTGCCCGGATGCGCGAGATTATGTCGATTCAGTCTGGGAAAATCTAACCAGCTTCCAGCTCTACTACGCACCGCAACCCACTCTATCACCAGAACAATTACAGCCAACCGATCAAAGTGGTCTGGTTCAATTCCCACCTACCGTTACTCCCACACTTACACCAACACCTAAAACGTATTTAGCCAGTGGAAAAATTAATGTTTATCTTTACATAGATACAAATATGGATTTTGTAATGGATGAAAATGAACTGATTAATAATGCTAACATATTGGTAGAATTTGCGAATGGGTCTTCGATAACAGTCCCTGTACAGAATGGTGAAGCCATTATTGAGTATGAAAACCAATTCAAAGATTCTGATGTTACCATTACCGTACTTGAAATTTATCAATCCACCAAAGTCAGAATACCTGAAAGTGGTGAACTTTTTACAATTTTACGAATCCCACCACCTGAATTACCTGGATTACTACCGTAAAATCAGGAAAAAAATATGAAGAATGACAAAAAAAAAGATGTTAAAAATGAAAACAAAACTGAAAAGGATGACTTAAGCAGAATTGATTCATCTTTTAACTTGAATATCGAAAATGATGAAAAAGTGGATGATCTCGAATCAAGGCTTGACGATATCAAAAAATTAGCTTCAGATTTTTCGATGGAAGATGAGCCTCTTGGTGAGGAAAAATTAGATACAGAAACAGATAGCCTTGATAATGAAGAAGATTTTCTGGATCGAATATCAGATATTCAAACAGAAAAACCTTTTGTGAGTGACATAAACACAGAAATTGAACTTGATTCCAGATTAAATCAGATAAATGAAGATCCTGAAAAGACAGGTCCAAAAGATAAAGAAGAAATTAAGAAACTAAGCCCTGCGCCATTTACTCCAACATCGGACTTCAAAGATCTTGATGAGTTGCGATCGCAAGTAAATAATAAAAAAGGTCCTATTTCGATTGAAGATATTGAGCAAAATGCCGAAGAAATTATGGAACAAAGTCAATCTAATGAGGACTTTTTAGAACGCGTTAAATCTTCTCTGGATGAAGATACTGATAAACAGCAAGAACCAACCACATCAAAATCCACCAATGTTTTTACTTCGTATGATCATGAGCTGGATGATAGTGAATTGATCCAGGAATTAGAACAAGAGATTATTAATGCAGACAAAGCCAGTAATCCATTCATTGAAGGTCAGGAATCAATAGAATCCGATGATTTTCTAACAAATCTGGATAAGATAACAATTCCTGAGGTGGAACTGGATCAAAATCAGAATGATTTAGAGCAATTAGAAGAATTGGTTGAAAGTGAGTTGATGCTCTCTTCTTCTTCCTGGAAAGATCTTTTAGAATCAACAGATGATAATAATCAGATTGAAGGAGAAAAAGCCTTTGATTTTGATCAAGATCAAACTTTTGATGAATTTTTACAGGAAATTGATTCATCCGATTCTAATGAAAAATCAATATATCCCCTTCTCGGTGAAGGTCTTGATGCAGAAGGTAACCCAACGGAAGAAAATTCAGATTTGGAACCGGACTTGTCCTCAGAAAATGACACGGTTAACGATGAGGAAGATGAATCTGTTGATAGTTTACGCAAATCATTCATAGATGAATTTGACCAAACAGCCTTTGACGAAGAACTCGAAATGAGATCCAAGAAAAAATGGCTTCCAAGAAATATTGAAACTTTTAGTAATTGGTTCAAATCATTAAGTATTCCTGAAAAAATACTGATAAGCTTAAGTTTCATCATCAGTTTGGCGGTTATCGTTTCGATCATATTGGTTGTTACACAATGGAGTATTAATAATCGCAAGATTGCCAGCCCTCCTCCAGCCATTGAAGCAGCTGATCAGGATTTAATCTATCCTACTGGTCTCCAATTGCCCGGAGGATGGTTCTTCTTCCTCCAAAGAGGAGAAATACAGGACAACAAATGGGAACCACAAAACGCCGAATGGTTAGCGAACACAAAACTACGAAGAGTAATTGCTATACCCTGGTCAAATCAATCTGAAGCTGTAGTGCAATCCCTGACAACACAAGATGAAATCAGTATCTATATGAACAACAATGACATCATTGTTTATCAGGTTGAGGAAGTACTCCAATTACCACGTGAAAATGTACGAATTCTTTCGGATACTGAACCATCTCTCGTTGTTATCCTATTCAGGGAAGACAATGAAGATCGCTGGACGATCATCGCAAAACCAAGACCAGTCGAATAATTTGATTAGCTGCTGATTGATCTCAGCAGCTTTTTTATATGAAGAATGCAACCTTAAACATCTTATGGAATTGGATGCATTAATGACATTTTACATATATGAGACAACTTGTGAACCCTCTATAATCATTAACATCCCATAAAAGAGGTCTCTATGTGTGGTATTTTTGGAATAGTTAGCAAACAGGATAAACTTTTAGGTCCAACCTTAATTGATGCAGGCTTACGACTTTCCTATAGGGGATATGATTCTGTCGGTATCGCAACAATAACCGAAAGTGGAATAATTGATTTACGAAAAGATGCCGGAAAAGTATCCACAGTTGCGGATAAGTTCAATTTTAAAGAGATGATTGGTAAGCGTGGGATTCTGCAGTTGCGTTGGGCAACTTTTGGTGAACCATCGATGGTGAATTCGCAACCCCATCTTGATTCGGAAGGATTGATGGTCGGAGCACACAATGGCAATGTTGTGAATAATGCAGAATTACGGGAAGAATTCATTGCTGAAGGAATGATTGTTCGTTCCACCAATGACGGTGAGAGTTGTGTACATGCAGTCGAACGATTTGTTAAACAGGGCTTTTCCATGGTCGATGGCATCAGAAAAGCATATGATGTACTCAAAGGCGATTACGCTTTTGTCATCGGAAAGGCAGATGATGACAAACTATATGCCTTCAAGAAAGGCTCGGGATTGGTAGCTGGTATTGGCGATGATTTCACTGTCGTTTCATCAGATCTGCCATCCATTCTTCCTCTTACCCGAAATGTTGTATTTATGAATGATGGAGAAATTATTGAGCTTACAGACCAGCGCTATACGATTTATTCGGTTGCTACTGGGGATGTTATCGATCGATCAATTGAAATTGTTGAAGAAACCATGGAAGTCGCTCAAAAAGGCGGTTTCGATCACTTTATGCTCAAAGAGATACATGAGCAACCAAAAGTTGCTGAAGAATTACTACATCTTTGGAATGAATCTCCATCCATAGATGTGACGGTAGAAGCACTCAAGAACGCAAGGAATATTTATTTTGTTGGATGTGGTACCAGTTTCAACGCCTGTGTAGCCGGTGCAGTTTACTTCAATCGCTTATCCGCAAAAACAACCATCCCAATCGCTGCACCACAATTCATTGCCCAATATAACCATGCCATTGGTCCTGAAGATGTTGGCATTTTTGTTAGCCAAAGTGGTGAAACCAAGGATGTCCTTAATGCAGTAGAAACTGCCCAAAAGCGTGGAATGAGAATTTTTTCTCTTGTCAATGTAGTAGGATCAACATTGACAAAATTATCTGAAAAGTGGTTACCTCTTGCTTGTGGATACGAAATCAGTGTTCCCGCAACGAAGACTTTCACCAATCAACTCGTCGCTTTTCTTTATCTTGCCTATAAAGTGGCTGCCAAAGACATCAGCGAATTGAACCAACTTCCCGACCACATGTTAAAAACAATCGAGAAAACGGAAGATCAAGTAAAAAAAGTTCTCCCATATGTTCAGGATTGGAATGATCTTTATTGTCTGGGGTACGGGATAACATACCCGATAGCACTGGAAGGTGCATTGAAATTAAAAGAGATTACTTACGCTCATTGTGAAGGAATGTTGTCTACTGAATTTAAACATGGACCATTAGCGGCAGTAACAAAAGATTATCCGATAATTTTCTCCACGATACGAGAAGATATCCCATTAATTATTTCTGGAATTAACGAAGTGACTTGTCGGGGAGCCAGAGCAATTGTGGTTGGACCGGAAGATGAAAGATTAGAATCCAATGCTCATCACACAATTTGCATCGCTGAGCCTACTCCGGAATTTGCTTCCATTTTAGCTATCATCCCATTGCAATTACTTTCCTATTACATGAGTGTACACAGAGGATTTGATCCGGATTTCCCACGTAATCTGAGTAAAACTTTAACAGTCGATTAGTGGATATAACCTGAGTTTCTTTAAAGCCAGGTATGATTTTTATGATCCTTTCATGCGTTTGTGAATCTGCCAAACCACCCGGAAGAAATTTTTTATATGTGGAATTGGTTGGATATGGCTGGTTTCATTTCCGTAAATTGTTCGGATGGGAACCCAGCCAACTGAATAATTTGCTTTAATGCAGGTAGCAATAACATCAACCTCAAATTCAAAGCCTGATTCTTTACTTTGTAAAACTTTCTCCAATAATCTTCGACTTAATAATCGATATCCGGATTGATTATCCAAAATTTTACTCTCCATCGCCCAGGAGAAAGCCCAACCTCCAACCGTGTTGGCAATTCTCCTGGAAAATGGCATCTTGCTGAAATCACGATATCCAGTGATCAAATCCATTTTTTCAAGATCAAAAAGTGAAATGAATTTTGTGGATTCCTGCACGTCATGCTGACCATCTGCATCTACAGTAATAACATAATCACAATCTACATTTAATGCTTCCCGAAACCCCCTTTTTAAAGCTTGGCCTTTCCCTTGATTGGGAATCTGCAAAAATACCTGAGCTCCATTCTTTTGGGCAATGATTGAAGTGCCGTCATTCGATCCATCATCAATCACGAATGTTGGTAATATTTTAGTCGCCTGGCTAACGACATAACCAATATGCTTTTCTTCATTATAAGCTGGGATAATAATAAACCCGGTTTTAGCCATTCATGCTCATTTCTTCAAAATAATTTCTTTTTTTGAGATTATATCGCATACACACATCAAAAATTGAAAATAGAGTTAGAAAAATGAAATAAATTTCCAATATATGGAGGGTTCAAAGAGAATATAAAAGCATTTCATCCGCTCAACCTTACAAAATTAAAAGAAATGTAATGAGTTTTCAAAAAACACTTGCATTTCGATTCATTTTCCGCTAAAATGTGGATAATTGTGGAGATAAGTGGGAGAAAGTGGAGCGCCGGGATGCCGGCGTTCTGCGATTATAGGAGTCTTAGAACTTATGTTCCTTGGTACGTACGAACACACATTAGATACAAAAGGCAGAATGACGATACCCGTTAAGTATCGTGATTTAGTATCTGGTGGCGCGTATATCACAAAAGGTTTTGATCAGAATCTCATGGTTCTGACAGAAGAAGTATTTCAAAGACTTTACGATCGTGTTACCAAGATGAACTTTGCTGATCCTACTGCTCGTGAATTGAGGAGATTGATGTTCGCCAATGCCTTTTCAGTGGAAGTCGATAAAGCCGGACGCATTCTTATTCCTCAGATTCTAAGATCACATGCTTCCCTCGATGGAGACGCAATAATTTTAGGAAACGGCAGCTATTTCGAAATCTGGTCTCCCAATCTTTGGCAAGATCATTCAGACAAGCAGATAAGCAGCGATGCAAATAACGAACGTTATGCCACATTAGACTTATCACTCTAATGAATGAACAGCTTACACCCACACCTGCTCCGCATATACCTGTACTTTACCATGAAATCATAAATGCGCTTGCTCCCTACTCTGGAGGCCTGTATATTGATGGAACCTTAGGTGCTGGCGGTCATGCCATGGGAATTTTAAATGCTTCTACACCAGACGGAAAATTACTTGGATTAGACCTGGATCCCCAAGCACTGGTTATCGCCAACCAGCGCCTTTCTATATTCAAAGACCGGGTTTACATCAGGCAAGGTTCTTATGTCGATATGGCAACATTTGTAAAAGAGATTGGATGGTTTTTTGTCGATGGAATTATTCTTGATTTAGGTGTATCGTCCATCCAGCTTGATACAAAAGAAAGAGGGTTTTCTTTTTTATTTGATGCTCCCTTAGATATGAGATTTGGTGATCAGATCAGCGTCAATGCCGCAGATTTGGTTAACTCCTTGGCTGAAAATGATTTGGCAAACGTTATCTGGAAATATGGGGAAGAAAAATATTCCAGGAAAATTGCCAGGATCATCTGTCAGAACAGGCCAATTTACACAACCTTCGAATTAGCCAATCTGGTCAAAAAAGCTTACGGGAATCAATATAGCCAGATCCATCCTGCTACGCGGACATTCCAGGCAATCCGCATCGCTGTTAATCAGGAAATGCAAGCCATTGAATCTGTTATTCCACAGGCTATTCGTTTGTTAAAGCCTGGGGGAAAATTGGCTATCATATCCTTTCATTCATTGGAAGATAGGATTGTGAAGTCAATTTTTAGAACAGAAAGTAAAGATTGTATATGTCCACCGGATCAACCCATTTGTACATGTAAACATATCAAATCAATAAAGGAGGTAAATAGAAAACCCATTGAAGCATCACCAGAAGAAATAACCAACAACCCTCGGGCGAGAAGTGCAAAGTTAAGAATTGCAGAAAAACTTAATTTGGCATGAGTATTGCAAACAAAGAATTAATATCGGTAGGGACGCATGAACAAAAGATATACACAAGCTCATCAACAGAAACCATGGAGACTCCAGATTCAAAGGTTAGGTCTGGTGTTGCTTTTATTGGTAGTGCTTGTTCTGTCTTTTTTTATGAACCTTAATTTCACTGCCAGAGCAGCTCAGGCAGGTGTTCAGGTACGATTATTAGAAGCCGAGAGAGAATCACTGATTCGCTCTATTTCTGCTAACAGCACCCATCTTGCCTTGCTAACTTCAGCAACAACCATGCAAAACCGGGCAAAAGAATTAGGGTTTGTTCCTGCAACCAGAGCAGACATCGAATACTTATATATTCCGAATTACATCGGTAAACAACCTGAACCTGTAACAATCCCCCGATCTGTTAGTAAGCAGGAAAATTTCCAGATGGTTCCAGCTTTTACCCAATCGATCTGGGATTGGTTGTATCAAGGAACCTTTATTATGTTAGACAAAGAGGGTCAATAACATGCGACGAGAAAAGATGCGCTTTTATTTTGTTGGTATTGCAATCATCTTGTTTTCTATTGCCATTATTTTTAGGTTAGTTCAAATCCAAACTGATCCGGTGTTTCAGGAGATCAGCGAGAAAGTTGGGAATCAGGCAACCTATAAACCCAAAGATTTTGAAGCGGTACGTGGAAACATTTACGATCGGTGGGGAAATTTGCTGGCTGGCAATAATGAGGTTTATGAAATTGGTGTCAACCTGAATCAAATTACTGAGAGTAATAAAAATGAAATCATAAATTTCTTATCCAGCCTGACTGGATTAAATAGAGATTATGTAAAAACCAGAGTCGAAATACCGTATCAACCAGAGCCGTTGAAAGAAAATTATGCAGTCTTTTCAACAATTTATAGAAATGCTTCCGAGAAAATGGTTGAGGAAATTTCGATGGCACAGGACACTAACCGTGCACTTTATCCCATCACATGGAATGGTCGTCTTGAAAGAACTTATCCGGATCATCGTTTAGGCGCAAATATTCTTGGCTTTTATAGCTCTGGGGGTTTCTTTGGTGTCGAAGGTTTTTATGACAATATCCTCTCAACCGTTGAAACTTCCACTTTTATCTCTATGAATCCCTATGATGTCATGGAAATACCTGAAATTCCTCATGGAGCGAGCGTGATTTTGACCATTGACCGGGAAATTCAAGCCCGAATGGAAGAAATTCTGGATCGTTCCATCAAAGATTCAGGTTCATCATCAGGTACCGTCATCGTGATGGATCCTAAAACAGGCGAAATCCTGGCGATGGCGACCACTCCGCGAGCCAATCTAAACCAGACATCTGAACAAATTCTGGCAGAATATCCAACCCTACATGTGGATGGTTATGACATTCAGACGCCTTTCAATCGAGCAATTATGCAGACCTATGAACCAGGTTCTGTCTTTAAAGTATTTACATTGGCAGCTGCTCTGGATTCTGGTGCGGTAACCCCGGAAACGGAATTTCTGGATACTGGAGTAGTAAATATTGGTGGCATGACAATCTACAACTGGGACTACGGTGCCTGGGGTTACCAGGATATGACCGGATGTATGCAACATTCCCTGAATGTATGTCTGGTCTGGATGGCTCAGCAGACAACCACAAAAACCTTCTATGAGTATCTCTCTGCTTTTAATATTGATAGAAAAACCAACATCGATATGGATGGAGAAGCCAGCTTTCCATTCCTGTCTCCGAGCAATCCCACTCCATTTGGATCAGATCCCAATGCGCCGCGTTGGTATGAAGGAATGATTGGACCACATTCATTTGGTCAGGGTGTCTCTGTTACACCTATCAGAATGATTACATCCATCGCAGCATTAGCAAACGACGGGCGCATGATGGCTCCTCATATACAAAAAGCTGTAATACAGGATGGCAGGATCAGATACTATAATCCAAAGATTGTTTCCACACCGATCAAACCAGAAACTGCTCACACGATCACCGAAATGCTGGCCATATCATTGGAAAAGGAAGCTTCTGATGCATTAGTGGAAGGATATCGTTTGGCGGGAAAAACAGGAACCGCTGAAATTCCCAGCCCACAGGGATATGTTGCCGGGCAAACGAATGCATCCTTTGCTGGTTGGGGACCTGTGGATGATCCCAAATTTATTGTGTATATCTGGCTGGAAAAACCTCAGTCCAGCATCTGGAGTTCAATCGTAGCTGCTCCTGTGTTCAGCGAGATTGTTGAAAACCTGGTAATTCTGATGGATATACCACCCGATAAAATCCGAATGGAAATGGCAAGTAGCCAATAAGGAAGAAATGCTTACAGTAGCCGATATTATTGAAGCTTTAACTCATACCAGACCAACTGCCCCGCAAATCATTAGCGAGGCAGCCATTGATTCAAGACAGGTAATTCCCGCTGCTCTCTTTGTTGCCCTCGCAGGTGAACAACAGGATGGACACCTATATGTAAATGATGCTTTTCGTCGGGGTGCGCAGGCAGTCCTTATTGAAAAAGAAGTTGAGTCACAATATCCAATTATTGATCTGAGAAACAATAAATTGCCTGAAGTATTGCCATCTTTTGATCAACCAGTCGCATTGTTGGTTGTTAACACACTTGAAGCCTTACAAAAAATTGCAGCATTTTGGCGCAGGAAACTCAATATCCGCATCATTGGGATAACAGGATCCGTGGGTAAATCCACGACCAAAGAATTAATTGCTGAAGTTCTCAGCCAGAAATTCAGAACCCTAAAAAATGTTGGGAACCTGAATAATGAGATTGGATTACCTCTCACCATTTTGCGAATGACAGAAAGTCATCAACGCGCTGTATTGGAAATGGGCTTTTATGTGCCGGGTGAGATCAAACTGCTTTGTAAAATAGCAGATCCTATTGCTGGAGTCATTACAAATATAGGTGCAGTGCATGCTGAAAGAGCTGGATCATTAGAAGCGATTGCTCAGGGGAAAGCGGAATTGGTTGAATATCTTCCTTCAACTGGAACAGCAATCTTAAATTACGATGACCCCCTTGTCAGACCCATGGCTGAAAAAACGCAAGCCAGCGTTCTTTTTTACGGCTTGAATCCCGAGGCTCATCTATGGGCGGATCAGATTGAAGGATTAGGCTTACAGGGCATTCGATTTTGTCTGCACTATAAAAATGAGAGACTATTTTTACGTGTTCCACTGATCGGTCAACATTCTGTGCATACAGCCTTACGCGCGGCCGCCGTTGGACTGGTAGAAGGGTTGACCTGGCAGAAAATCGTAAATGGATTACAACAAGGTCATACACAATTAAGACTTGCAGCAGTAACGACACCAACCGGTGCGCTTATATTGGATGACACTTACAATGCCTCCCCTGATTCTGTGCTGGCTGCCTTAAATCTTTTGGATGAATTACAGGGCGAAAAATGTGCAGTACTGGGTGACATGTTAGAATTAGGCCTTTATGAAGAACAAGGGCATGAAATGGTTGGCGTACGAGCTGCACAGGTGGTTAAGCGATTAATTACCGTTGGTGAACGTGCCAGAATAATTGCACAGGCAGCCAAACGCTCGGGTTTATCCGGAAAAATGATCACCAGTGTTGATACTGTTGAAGAAGCTATTCATGTATTACAAGGAACATTCAATAAGGATGATGTAGTGCTTGTTAAAGGATCCCACGGATTACACATGGAACAAATTGTATATGCCCTGGAGGTAGAAAAATGACCGAAGCTCCAATGGCATTAGCATTAAGTGGCATTAGTTTTTTAATGGCTGTCATTTGGGGACCGCCATTACTGAGGATACTAAAACATTTCAAAATTGGGAAAATCATCCGGGTTGAAGGTCCAAACTCCCATATCAGCAAAATGGGTACTCCCACCATGGGCGGCGTCATGTTTATTGCTCCGGTCGCATTGTTAACCATCCTGCTGAATGCAGCCAGTTTACTCGGGTTAAATGTATTAGGGCGTTCTGTTTTGCTTCCATTGGGAACATTATTTGTTTATGGTGTTTTAGGAATGATCGACGATTGGGAAGGTATTCGTGGTGGTCGCAAAGGGATTGGAATGCGAGCCCGAACAAAATTTTTAATGCAAGTTATTATCGCAACAATAATTGGTCTGACACTCAAATACGTTTTGGATGTACCGGAAATGTTCTGGCCCAGCCTTAAAATGGAAATCCCCCTGGGAATGTTTTATGTTCCAATTGCCATTGTTGCCATTGTTGGGTTTTCAAATGCTGTAAATTTGACCGACGGATTGGATGGTCTGGCTGGTTTGATCTCAGCCACTGCTTTTACCGCCTTTGGAGCGATTGCATTAATTCAAGGTCAATTTTATTTGGGTCGTTTCTGCTTCACACTTGTTGGTGCTATTTTTGGCTTCTTATGGTTCAATGTTTATCCAGCACAATTGTTCATGGGGGATACCGGTTCTCTGGCTTTGGGAGCTACCCTGGGTGTGGTGGCATTAATGACCGGTCAATGGTTGTTGCTACCAATTATCGCCATTATTCCTTTGAGTGAGACACTCAGTGTCATGCTACAGGTAGCTTATTTTAAATTATCAGGAGGTCAACGTTTACTCAAAATGTCGCCCTTGCACCATCATTTTGAGTTAAGTGGTTGGAGTGAAACCCAGGTCGTACAACGATTCTGGTTGGTAAGCTTAATTGCTGCATTAATTGGAATTGCATTGGCTTTATTATGAAAACAAACTGGATGAATAAACAGGTTTTGGTGATTGGGGCTGCCAGGCAGGGATTAGCATTGGCACGATTTTTAGCCAGCCACGGCGCTATTGTCACATTAAATGATGGGCGACCTGAACAAGATTTGCAATCCTCCAAAGCTCAATTAACAGATCTTCCCATCCGCTGGATTTTGGGTGAACATCCCCTGGAATTATTACACGAAACAGACCTGGTTTGTGTTTCCGGTGGCGTACCGCTTAATATTCCGCTTATTGTCGCAGCTAAGAACAAAAATATTCCGTTATCCAACGATTCTCAGATATTTATGGAAAATGTGCCCTGTCCGGTCATAGGCATTACCGGTTCGGCTGGCAAAACAACCACAACCACCTTGTTGGGGGATATCGCTCACAAAGCATTCGCTAAAGACAGAAAAGGATGGGTTGGAGGAAATATTGGCAATCCGTTGATCAATCATGTTGAAGAAATGACTGGCAATGACCTGGTAATTCTTGAACTATCCAGCTTTCAACTTGAATTAATGACGATTTCACCCAATTTTGCAGCCATCATGAATATCACCCCTAACCATTTGGACCGCCATGGTACTTTGGAAGCTTATACATCAGCCAAAGCAAACATCCTTAAGCACCAGACATCCAATGACTGTGCAATCCTCAACCGGGATGATCAAGGGTCTTTTGGATTAAAGCACCTGGTCAAAGGCAAACTGGCAAGTTTTGGATTTTCTCCTATCCCTGAAGATCAGGTTGGTTCCTATGTCGACAATAATGCTGTCTGGGTTACAGATCATGGAAAAAATGAAGAAATCTGTAAACTTGATGAAATCTCCCTTCCAGGAAAACACAATATCTCAAATGTTCTGGCAGCCTGCGCAATTTCACAGGTTGCTGGTGTGAACGTAGAAGCGATCAGAGTTGCCATACTCGAGTTCAAAGGAGTCCCCCACCGTTTGCAATTCGTTCGCGGGTGGGAAGGGATTCGCTGGATCAATGATTCAAAAGCAACAACACCAGAAGGATCCATGGCAGCCATACAGTCTTTTTCAGATCCTATCGTCCTCCTTTTGGGTGGAAAAGATAAAAATTTACCCTGGGAAAATTTATTACAACTGGTTAACCAAAAAGTAGATCATGTAATTTTGTTTGGTGATGCTGCTGAGAAAATTCACGGCTACATAAAGGATATGAAATTTCAACATCAGAAATTCACTTTGGATATATGCAATCATCTTCATGAAGCTGTTATCCGTGCCAGTAAAATCGCAAACCCGGGAGATATCGTTTTACTGTCACCAGGTGGAACCAGCTATGATGAGTTCAACGATTTTGAAGAGAGAGGAGAAAAGTTTTCATCATGGGTACAACAACTCCGATAAAAGCCAAAAGTTTTACCCAACCAGACGTAAAAATTCCCTTCTTGAAGACGATTGATTTTCCGTTAGTCCTGATCGTTCTGTCATTATATTTGTTTGGTTTGGTAATCCTCTATTCCGCTTCTATGCCAATGGCTTACTACTCCAGTATCCCAACCTCACCCTGGGATTATGTTTCCAGACAGGCTTTATTTGGCTTGGTTGGTTTAGCAGGTGCATTCTTTATTGCCTGGATTGACTATCGTGTCTGGAAAAAATTTATGCTTCCAGCCCTTTTGGTAACCTGGTCTGTTCTGTTTTTGGTATTGTTTTTTGGATCATTCCGGCATGGCTCCACCCGCACTTTTTTTGATGGCAGTGTCCAGCCTTCAGAATTATCTAAAGTATTAATAATTTTATATTTATCCTTCTGGATTAAAGGCCGCCAGGAAAACCTCAAAAAATTGACATTCTGGGTGATTCCGATTGGATTTATTATCGGTGGTACTGCTGTGCTGTTAGCACTGGAACCAGATTTCAGCGCTGTTTTAACGCTCGTCATGATCAGCAGTGTTATTCTTTTCCTGGCAAATTTAGATTGGAAACAAATTGTCCTGATTGGTTTAGTTGCTGCGTTATCATTTTTTGTTATCATCCGTGTTACCACCACAGGAAGCACACGCTGGGGACAATTCATCACCGGTTATAACGATCCAAATTTAGCTTTAACCCAGGTGAAACGATCCATAGAGTCGGTTGTTAATGGTGGTTTCTTTGGGGTGGGGATCGGTCAGGGTACCGTAAAATTCACAGGATTGGAAGTAGGCCAATCCGATACCATTTTCACAGTAATTGCGGAAGAAGCCGGATTATTAGGCAGTATCGGTGTTCTGGTTTTATTTCTGCTCTTGTTATGGAGAGGTTTTAAAATTGCACTTGAAAGCGAGGATATGGCAGGCAGGTTGATCGCCGGTGGGATCAGTTCATGGATCATATTGGAAGCTTTTATTAATATTGCCAGTCTTTTTAATATCGTGCCCATCGGTGGTAACACGTTACCTTTCTTCAGTCTGGGAGGTTCCAGTCTGGTATCCATCCTTACGGGAATTGGGTTCGTATTGAGTGTCGGCAGAGTGAATCAGATTAAGCAAATTCAGGAAAGGAGTTCCTACAGTGCGGTTGTTGATTTGCGCTGGCGGGACAGGAGGCGGAGTGTACCCCGCACTCGCCGTCCTGCAAGCCATGGAAGGCAGTTATAGTGATATCCTCTGGGTCGGCGGAGAAGGTGGCATGGAAGAAAATTTAGTCAAACGCCTTAACCTCCCTTACCAGGAAATTCCAGCAGCTGGTGTGCATGGCGTTGGTTTGCGTACCTTGCCTGGAAATATTTATAAGCTCATCCGAGGCGTCATCAAATCTGCTCAGATTCTTAAGCAATACCAACCGGATGTCATTTTTTACACCGGTGGGTATTT
>JAHYJK010000057.1 GCA_019429225.1 Anaerolineaceae bacterium | reverse complement strand
CGGATCTCACTTTCGCCCTGGAGCGGGTGGATGCCCTGGTCAAGCGCCTGCTGGCCTCCGGCAAACGGCTGGATCAAATCATCCTGGCGGGGTTCTCACAGGGCGCCTGTCTGGCCAGTGAGTACGTGATCCGTAACCCACGCCGCTATGGTGGTCTGATTGTGCTGAGTGGTGGCTGGATTGGTCCGCAAACCATGCAGCGCGGCACAGACGCCAACCTGGAGGGCATGCCGGTCTTCATTGGTTGCAGCGATATCGACCAGCACATCCCGCTTGCGCGCGTGGAAGAGACCGCCAGCCTGTTCGAGATCATGCAGACGGATGTGCGTCTACGCATCTATTCCGGGATGGGGCACACCGTCAACGCGGACGAGATCTCACAAATCAATACCTTGCTCAAACAGGTGGTTAAAGCCGATTAGAATAATCCGGGTTGTTTGCCAGTGTCCTCCTGGCTCTTCTCATAACCTGTATCGATTAACAGATTTCGTCCCTGAGCAGCCTGAACCGCAAGCTGGTCGCAGCGCTCGTTCTCAGGGTGCCCGGAATGCCCGCGCACCCAGTTCAATTCCACATCATGTTCATCCAGCAAAGTCACCAGCTCTTTCCATAAATCCGGGTTAAGCAGCTTGCCCTTGCTGGTTTTTTTCCAGTTTTTCGCCCGCCAGATATCCACCCAACCCAGGTTAATCGCATCCGAGAGATATTTCGAATCCGTGTAAAGCCGCACACGCGCGCCGGGTGGGATGGCTTTGAGCCCCATAATGGCGGCCAGCAACTCCATGCGGTTGTTGGTGGTCAGACGGTAACCCTGCGAGAGCTCCCGGCGTTTACCGTCCTGCACGATGATGACCCCATACCCACCTGGCCCGGGATTGCCGGTGCAGGCACCATCGGTGTAGATCTCAATCGGGGTCAATTTTGGGTTGGATTTCATGTGCTTTCCTTAATAATTAAAGGTCTGGAGTAATTGTACATTACTTCGGACCTGCATTTGGCTTTATTACCCAATGATAACTTTTTACAAAATACATCACATAATTTTTTGGTTTGAAATGTGGTTTGCTTTTTTTTTACAATGCTATAATTTTTCTGGAGGGAAAAATAAAAATGATCCATCAACTAATTTTCGCACTTTTACTCATTCCTGGCTTCTGGTTGGGATATAAACTCTCCCCCCATGTCGTTGATTGGGCCCAAATAAATACCAAACGCCCCATTCATTTTTCACCTGCCCAGAAATCGCTCCTCTGGTTGACAATTGGCAGTCTTTTTTCAAACACCTTGATTTTTATCTATGGATTTATACAATCTGCCATATCCATGTTTATTATCCCGGGTTGGTGTTACACACAGTCAGAAATTATGACGCGTTTTGGCAGGATTTCCAGTTGTCTGCACAGTCTGCCATCATTTGTGTTTTTAATCATCATCTTGGTATTGGTCTTCAAATATGGCTATTCCTTCGTCTCCAATGAAACAACAAAAATTAATAAATTCTATGTGATTATGATTTTATTAACCATTGTTATTGTGATCTACCAGATCGTACAAGTGCTTTATATTCTAATCCTCGGCCCAGGGTAGACAAAATTATAAAATTTTTGAGATGGTACTATCTGAAGTGCTTGGTGCGTTGTCGTCTGCCCTTTGGGTACACTTAGGGATTAACAATTATCACACATCATCGTAGTAGTGATTGGTTATCACAAGCCCAGAAGTGCGATGCACTCTCTCTGAATGTGGTGGCGCTTTGCACTTAGGGATTAATAACCCTCATCCATCCTGGCAGAAGTGTCGATTATCACAAGCCCAGAAGTGCAACGCACCTTAAATTCATTCAACTATTAGCTTATTATTGTTATTCTTTTTTCCCGGTTTTGTCTATTCTTGATAGTCTTTTTCGTGTGAGAATTTTATCGAATAGATTCTGCTATTTTTATCAACTCGTCTACAGAAACATCTTCGTTAATTCCTTGTAAAGTGTAAAGTTGACTATCATGATACCAGGATAGTGTAATCACATCTAAGTTATCATCCCACTTCTGAGTGTCCGCATTCCAACCACCCAAAATAAGGGCTGCGGGTTCACCATTCACCAGACGCTCCTGTACGCTCCATTCTCCAACCACGAGAACCCCGTTTTCTCCATCCAGTCTGTGTTGAATGATGAGTGAAAATATTGAATCAGATGGAGTTTTCCAATCAATATATGCGCTGATGGCAATATCATCAAATCTTGTCACTTTTACCGAAGAAATTATTTTAAAATCATCTGGTATCCATTGAGGAAGTCCTAACGCAAAAGGCAATTCATTTTCAACTTCATTCAGGCTATATTGTTCATAAGGTAATGTCTGCACTGGAGATCCCCTGCCTGGATATTCATTGGTTTCAAGAATAAATACTCCACCGATTTGTTGTATCCATTCATTAACCTGGGCACGGACAACTGGCGAAATGAGCAACAATGCACTTATAAGTACTGTAACCAATATGAGGATTGTCATAGGTTTTAATGTAAGCATCATTCGATTTGTTTTATGTTTTTTTCGATTCAAGTGAAGCCCGTCTTCAACTTTTCGAATTGATCTTTGATTTGGAAATTTATAGTAATCTCTTAAAAACTGATCATTCATTTTTAACCTCCAAACTCATTCTCAAAAAAGAAACGACCCGATGCAGAATTGTTCCAATATTCGATTCTGTCAAACCTGTAAATTCTGCTATATCACGGTTTGTCATCCCGGTTCCATATTTTAGCGCTACCAATTCTCTCTCCCGATCAGGAAGCTGGAAAAGCAATTTTTTTAATTTTTCAAAAATTTCGGTTTGCTGAATATCCTCTTCAAGGTTGTGCTCCTGTGAACCAGATTCTTGTTTCTCATCAAGCATATCAATTGGATACACGGTCTTTTTTGTTCGATAATAATCAATCAAGGTATGCTTGGCTATTGTTATGATCCAGGTGGTTACAGCCGATTTCTCAGGGTTGTACTTATTCCTAGCGCGCCAGGCTTTTTCAAATGTTGTCGATGCCAATTCTTCAGAAATATCATCATCCAATCCACAATAGCGAAAATAATTAAACACTTTCGGAAGATCAATTTGCACAACTTGATCCCATTCGATCGTATCTGACCTATTGAAAAGACCTTTTTTTACTCGAGCATTTGGGTTCATTTGTTAAATTATACGAACTCAAATCCAAAGTATCACAAATTATGGGTGACATAGGCAGAACTTTTGCCGCTTGTTCACTTCATTCTAGTTACTAGGGTTTAAAGACAGGTGCATCGCACTTTTGGTTTTTGGGTTGAAGGAACATTGTTTCCATTCGAAAGGATTATGTCGATCCCTAAGTGCAACGCACCACTTTTTCCTTTTCTTCTCTTCCCTTTCACCTTTGCGCTAACCAGCTATTTCCACTTGCCCATCGCCGTCATCAATGATAAGCTATGCATACAATTCATTTACGGGGTGCAGCATGCGCTTATTTGAAATCATCTTATTAGCAATTACCGTCCTTTCCTTCCTGTTGCGTTTTCTTCCTTTAAAGAAACCCACCTGGATCTACCTATTACCAACCTTGAATCTTTTGGCCTTAGCCTATCACCTGTTCTTCGAAGGTGCGCGCTGGCAAATGATTCCACTTTACATCCTGGCGATCGCCTTCATCCTTATGGGCATTCGCAAGATCATGCAGCCCGAGCGCACATTTAAATTGGGATTCACGATCCTGGCTGCCATCCTGTTGCTGGTTGGTGGAGCCCTACCAGCCCTGTTACCTGTGCCGGTCTTTCCAGCCACGCAGGGTCCCTATGCCGTTGGCACCACCTCTTTCTATTGGGTTGATGAGGATCGCCTGGAAGCCTACAGCCCGGATCCTGATCTGGTGTATGCCGATCCACCCAGCGATCCACGCCAGGTGATGGTGCAGGTCTGGTATCCTGCCACGGTGGGACAGGTTGGTGAACCTGCACCCTACTTACCGGATGGCGTCATTGATGCACAGGCATTATCCACCAGCTTTGGCTTTTCCGGTTTCTTCCTCAATCATTTCCAGCATGCCACCACCAACAGTCTGCTGAATGCGCCTATCGCGACCTGCTTCGAGCAATGGCCGGTGCTGGTCTTTTCACACGGCTGGAACGGTATGCGCTATCAAAACACTGCCCAGATGGAAGCGCTCGCTTCGCATGGCTATATTGTCTTCGCCCCCGAGCATGCTTATGGCGCGGTGGTGACGGTTTATCCGGATGGCACCCGCGTTTACAACAAGGACGGCGCGCTCCCTTCCGGTGTCAGTGAGGAAGAGTATGCCGCCGCAGCGTACATCCTCGGGCATAGCTGGGTCGGGGACCTGGTATTCACGCTGGATCAGATCGAACGGCTGCAATCCAGCGAGGTGCTTTCCATCTTTCAGGGTTACCTCGACACTACCCGCATCGGGATGATTGGGCATTCCACCGGGGGCGGGGCTGTACTGCAAACCTGCTGGCAGGACGAACGCTGCAAAGCAGTGGTGGGGGAAGATCCCTGGTTGGTGCCATACGACCGCGCCATTCCAGCCAGTGGATTGAGCCAGCCTTCGTTAAATATGTTCTCCGAAAATTGGGCTAAGGATCCTAATCTTTCCCTGCTCAACCAGCTGTGGGACAACCAACCTCCAGGCGCACAGCGCATGACCATCCTGGGCACCCAACATTATGACTTCTCGGATATCTCGCTTTATTCTCCCCTGGGTGCGACACTGGGATTGAAAGGACCCATCTCCGCCGAACGCGAAATCAGCCTGTTCAACGATTTTCTGGTTGGCTTCTTTGATCAACATCTGGTGAACCCGGATTCCACCCGACTGGATGTTGCCATCCAGGAATATCACGAAGTCAATTTTGAACAGAAGTAAGACAATCTAGTCACCCGACCAGTACTGATTTCCTTCTTTTAGCAGTACACAGTGTAGCGGTGGTCAGTTAAAATGTGATCATTCCCTTCAGGAGAACGTATCGTGTCCCGAAACTCAACCAGCTTCCCCCAGCCCGGTACTCGTATTGCTGTGATCGGTGCTACCAGCAGCGGCAAGACCACCCTGGCGCGACGCCTGGGTGACCTCCTGGATCTGCCGGTGATCGAGCTGGATGCGTTGCACTGGATGCCCGGCTGGACGGAAAAACCCTGGCCGGAAATCCGCGCCGATCTGGACCCCATGACCCGTCAGGACAGATGGATCACAGATGGCAATTACAGTCAGGTGCGTGATCTGATCTGGCCTCGCGCCGATACGATCATCTGGCTGGATTATCCTTTTCTGCACATTTTCTCACGTCTCTTTATCCGCACTCTCAAACGAGTCTTTCTCAAGGTCGAACTCTGGAACGGAAACCGTGAGCGCTTTCGGGATAACTTTTTCTCCCGCGATTCCCTGTTTGTCTGGTTAATGAAATCCCGCCCCAAACTCAAAAAGAACTACCCGCTGGCATTTCAGGAGCCACAGCATGCCCATCTACAGGTACTGCGCTTCTCTCACCCTCACCAAACAGAACACTGGTTAAAAAAATTAATACGTGATCAAACTTCACATCTATGATGGACTATTTCTCTGATTGAAAGTTATCCGTTGATCATTCTTCTAATCACCACCAGGTTCTCATTCGTTATTGGGTTTTTATTCGTGAATATCATGCCCTTTGGGTATTCGTGAAAAAATTCGTGGATGGCAATTCTTCCAATTTCCTCACAAACTTTAACAATTATTTCTTCTGTTTCATTGTAAAATAAAGTGAACTGGCATACCGCTTAGTTTTTTTGTTTTTAATCTCAAGGAGTTAGCATGCAATTATTACGAGATATGATTCTGGAAAAAGGGGCAAATCTTGGGGGTGGTATATTAAAGGTGGATGGATTCATTAACCACCAGGTTGATCCAATGTTGATGGATGCCTGCGGACAGGAACTGGCCAACCGTTTCTCGCATGTAGGCGCCACCAAAGTGCTGACCGCCGAGATCTCCGGGATTGCTCCCGCCGTCATGGCTGCCAGGTATCTGGGCATTCCGGTGGTGTACGCTCGTAAATCCAAACCCATTACCATGCCGGATACGGTCTACCTGACCACCGCGCCTTCCCACACCAAGGGCCGCCTGGTGGAATTAATCGTCTCTCCCGAGTATATTGCCCGGGGGGAGAAAGTCCTGATCATCGATGACTTCCTGGCTTCCGGCAATACCATTCAGGGTCTGGTGCGCCTGACTCTGGCTGCCGGTGCCAAACTGGTGGGTATTGGTGCACTGGTCGAGAAGAGCTTTGAAGGTGGACGCCAGAAACTATCCGCCCTGAATATTCCTATTGAATCGCTGGTGATTATTTCAAGCATGGATGACGGCAAGATCGAATTTTTGGATTAATCCATGAGTGACACCATCGTTGTCCTCGATTTTGGCTCACAATACAGCCAGCTGATCACCCGGCGCGTGCGCGAGGTGCAGGTTTATGCTGAGATGTTCCCCTGGGATGCACCTGAGAACCAGGTCATGGCGTTACAACCGAAAGGCTTCATCCTCTCCGGTGGACCCAATTCCGCCTATGAGCCCGGTGCTCCCTATGTGCCAGAGTATGTGCTGGCTTCCGACTTGCCCATCCTGGGCATCTGCTATGGGATGCAAGCCATCACGGTGGCATTGGGTGGTAAGGTGTCGCCTGCCCAGGAACGCGAATATGGCACTGCCGAGATCACAGTACTGGCATCCAATCCCTTGATCAAAGCCGGCAATTACCCGGTCTGGATGTCGCATGGCGATCGCCTCGAATCACCCCCTCCCGGCTTTGTCAAGCTGGCCACCAGCGGCAACAGTCCGTTCGCCGCCATAGGGGATCTGCAACGCCATTACTACGGTGTGCAATTCCACCCGGAAGTGCGCCATACCCCCATCGGGGTCGAGATGATCCGGCGCTTTGCCGTCGATATCTGTGGTGCAACCCCCACGTGGACAGCTGATTCCATCATCGAGCAGAGCGTCGCACGTATCCGTGCCCAGGTCGGGCAGGAACGCGTGCTGGTGGGCGTCAGCGGTGGTGTCGATTCGAGCGTGGCGGCTGCATTGGTACACAATGCCATCAGCGATCAACTGGTGGCGGTGTTTGTCGATCATGGCTTGCTACGCCAGGACGAACGCCAGCAGGTGGAAATTGCTTTCAAAGCCAATCTGGGTGTCGAGATGCACACTGTGGACGCTATCGAGGACTTCATGGATGCCCTGGATGGGGTCACTGATCCGGAAGCCAAACGACGCGCCATCGGTGCGACTTTTATTCGCGTGTTTGAACAGGCTGCCCTCAAAGTCGGCAAACCACGTTTTCTGGTGCAAGGCACCATCTACCCGGACGTGATCGAGTCCAGCGCGCCCGATCGCAACAAGGGACACAAAATCAAATCACATCATAACGTCGGTGGTCTGCCGAAGGACCTATCCTTCGAGCTGGTTGAACCGTTGCGGTATTTATTCAAAGACGAAGTGCGTGCCGTTGGGGAAGCATTAGGATTGCCCGTCGAACTGGTCTGGCGGCAACCATTCCCGGGTCCCGGGCTGGCAGTACGCTGCCTGGGGGACATCACTATGCAACGGCTGGCCACCCTGCGTGCTGCCGATGCCATCTTCACCGAAGAACTCACCAAAGCGGGACTGCTGGGCAAACGCAAAAGTGTAGACGAATCCGGGATCGCTCAGGCCTTCGCTGTGCTGCTGCCCGTGCGCTCGGTGGGTGTCATGGGAGATGCGCGTACCTACCAGGAAGCCATCGCCCTGCGTGCCGTCGCCACCGACGACTTCATGACCGCCGATTGGGCGCGCCTGGATTACGACTTGCTGGCTCGCGTCGCCAGCCGCATCGTGAATGAGGTCTCCGGCGTGAACCGCGTAGTGTATGATGTCACCTCCAAACCTCCGGCAACGATTGAGTGGGAATAGCAGCTGATTATAGCCTCTAAAAGGAATAATCATTAATTATAGCCTTTAGAGTGAATAATAATTGATTATTCACTCTAAAGGCTATATAATGTTTATTATAAATACAATGAGAGGTGGCCAATGAATAATTTCTTTTTTAATAATACCTATGTTGCGATCATTGCTGATATCAAAGGCTCAAAGGCAATTGAAAATAGAGAAATAATTCAAGAAAAACTTAAAATGACTCTTCATAATGTAAATAATAAATATTCAACTTACATTGGTTCAAAATTTACAATTACTTTAGGAGATGAATTCCAGGGTTTGCTTTTTAATGGCGAGCAAATCCTTCCAATTATTTCGGAAATCGAACAAGAAATGTACCCCATCTCCATTAGATATGGCGTCGGAATCGGCGAAATAACCACCCATATTGATCCTGAGATAGCGATTGGAGCCGATGGCCCTGGGTATTATAAGGCCAGAGAAGCACTTGAATATCTGAAACAAACAGAAAAGAAAAAACAAGCTGGTAGAGCAAATATTAGAATTGAAGCGGTCGGAAAACGGCAACCTTCCATGGAGTTAATCAATTCCATATTCTCTTTATTGACAGCCATTAAAGATTCCTGGACAGAAAGGCAACGGGAAACAATTTGGAATATGCTTAATTATCAAGATAGTCAAAATGAAGTAGCCGAAAGACTTGGCATTACACAACCATCCGTACAAAAGAATCTAGTTAAAGGAAGCTATTACGAATATAAAGATGCGTTAGGGGTGGTACAAAAATTCTTAAGCGAAATAGGGAGAAAAGATGTTTAAAGAATTCTTTTTAATTTAAATATTAGCTCACTTGCTTGGCGATTTTTATCTGCAAAGAGACCGACAAGCCGAAAAAAAGGAAAGAAATTTTTATTGACCAGGCTCTTCATTTATTAAGTATTGCTATCATCTCATATATTTTCATTTTCAGAGGTAACACACTATCTATGAATAACAATATTCATTTAGTGTTTCAAACCCTGGGAATCCCAGTTCGGGTGTTGTTGAGTTGGTTTGTTGCAATTTTTGCAATTCATAAACCAGCTAATATTGCTATTTCAGAAATATTAAAACAATACAAACCGGAAGAGAAGGTTTCTCAATCTGACAACAACAAAAAAGCAGGAAGACTGATTGAAACACTTGAAAGAACAATTATCTTAATCCTGATTTTCTTGTCTCAATATTCAGCGATTGGATTGGTATTAACAGCAAAATCCATTGCAAGGTATGAAAAGATTACGAAAGAAAGTGCTTTTGCAGAATATTATTTAATTGGCACACTATTGAGTACGCTCATTGTAATTATTGTTGCCTTCGTTTTATAGTTGTTACTTTGCCAATTTGACTAACATGTACCATTTTTACCATTGAGCTTAACATATTCCTCTAGTAAAATTTTGAAATTTGATTAAGATCGGTGACGACGGAATGTTCACCAATTTAGCCTTATTGCTTTCTGATCAGTGTACACACACCATAAAATTAGCTGTTTTTGAAGGAGACAGGAAAGCGGTCTTTAAAGAACGGCGAGAATTCTCTGGTTCATTGCTCCATCAACTCGAAGAAGCTTATGCATTTATAAATCGCTTCAACCGTACCAGATCTGAATTCAAAGGACTTGATCGTATCGATATGCGCGATTACCCCCCGGAGGCTATCCGTGAAGTGCTTCTGAATGTGATTGTCCACCGTGATTATTCCTTCAGCAGCAGTACTCTGATCAGCATTTTTGATGATCGCATCGAATTTACAACCATTGGTGGTCTGGTGAAAGGAATCTCTCTCAATGATATTATGTTAGGAATATCAGTTCTTCGAAACCAACACCTGGCGAATATTTTTTATCAATTGAACCTGATTGAGGCATACGGGACTGGAACACCAAAAATCTTAGGGGTGTATGCTGAACATAGGGTTAAACCAAATTTTGAGGTTTCGGATAATGCTTTCAAGCTTACGCTGCCAAATATTAATAACCATTCTTCGTCTATTTCAAATGAACAATTCGATTCATTAAGCAACAGAGAAACTCAAGTGATGCATTTATTGGGTAAGAAAGAATTAATTCAACGTAAAGAGGTGGAGTTAGCCCTTAACATTTCACAACAGACTTCTGTGTTGCTGTTACGGAAAATGTTAAAGAAAGGTCTGGTTAATAAGATTGGCACTGGAAAGCTGGTGAAGTATACTCGAGGTAGAAAAAGTTCCTAACATCACAAAAACCACAAAAAAAGGTTTCAAAATGAAAAAATCAAACCTAAAAACCATAATCATAATTCTAATGGCAACAATCCTATCTATGTTGCTCCTAACCGCCTGCAGCACTCCAGCCTTATCCGCAGACTTCAACGAAGAGGAAGTCAAATTGTTATCCCGGGATATTGTTTCTCTACTGAATACCCAGGACTCTGAAGGACTCAGGGCTATCTTCACCGAACAAATGAAAGCCGCTATTACCGATGATGTTTTCGTCCAGATTTATGCAGCCATTGAAGGAGGCGGCACATTTGAAGTCATTGAAAATATCACAGTGGTGGGATCCTCCGACAAATCCACCGGAGAGGAATTCGCCACCGCGGTTGTCACCGCCAAATACGAAAAGCAAACCTTCACTTACACCATCACCTTCAATAAACAAATGCAACTGGCAGGTCTGTATTACAGATAAATGCACTCCCTTATCATCCAGTATTATCCATACATCCACTTTATCTAATCGTGTTTAGACTTAATACGTTTAGATAATCTCATCAAAGCAGTTGAACTGAAATTTTCGGTCAACATTATTAGACCAGCCACCAGTCACTTTAGCCTTTCACCCTTCGCCTTCAGCCTTTACCTCTCCCCCTGTCAACTTTGGACTGTCAACTTTAAACATTCTACTATCGGTAATCCTCTTTCCTGATAGAATAAACTCATGAACCTCAGCCCTCTCATCACCCAGGACCTGCTCGACTTTCTCAAAAGCCATTACGCACTGCATTGGAATGGATTGCACGGCTTCCAGCACTGGGTGCGGGTACGCGAGAACGGCTTGAAGCTGGCTTCCCTGAATGGTGCCAATCAGAAGGTGGTCGAATACTTTGCTTTCACACACGATATCCAACGCCAATCCGATGGCTTTGACCCCGAACATGGAGCCCGCGCCTGCAAATTCATCCGAGAATATCTCATAGACCGCATTGACTTAACCACGGAAGAAGTCAACCTGCTCTGCCTGGCTACTTCAGGTCATACCAATGGCAAGTGCCACCCCGACATCACCGTCAGCACCTGCTGGGACGCCGACCGCCTGGATCTGATGCGCGCCGGCATCCGCCCTCATCCGAAACGGCTGTGCACGCCCCAGGCTCGGGATCCACAGATTATCGAGTGGGCAATTCAACGCAGTGTAGGAATGTCTGAACTATGATTTTAATGATTTACTGACGGACTATGATTATTGCTTTCATAGTTCGGTATTTCTCATCATAGTCCATCATGTCAATCTCTTGTAATCAGATCAGATCTTTTCCCATCATATCTATCCCCCATAATCATAGGTCACAATCAAAAAGGGGCAGGTCACATCTCCTGCCCTAAGAATCTTTTTTTCCTAATCCCTACCCCCTGATCCCTAACACCTACAGCGCTTCCAGCTCATCCACCAACCCGCTGACAACATCAAAGCCTCCCTGCCAGAAAGCAGCATCATACACATCGATACCCGCTTCTGAGAGCACCTCTACCGGCGCTTTCGATCCACCTGTTGCCAGGATCTTGGTATAGCGTGGAATAAAGCTTTCGCCTTCACGCTTGTATTGCTGGTAAAGTGAGAGCACCAGCAGCTGCCCGAAAGTGTAGGCATACACATAGAATGGCACATCATAAATATGCGGAATCGAGACCCATTCCCAGCGGAATTCATCACTTACTTCAATGGAATCCCCAAATTGATCTTTAAGATTTTGCATATAAGCATCCGCCAATTCATCGACTGAGGCGCCTTTCTGGATCATTTCATGGGCCTGGCGTTCAAACAGAGCAAAGTAAGCCTGGCGCATGATGGTGGCATAGGCCCCATCCACCTGCCCGAAGAGGATATCCCGGCGTACACTTTCATCCGACTCATGTTTGAGCATATAATCCACCAGCACCATCTCACCAAAGGTGGAGGCTGTTTCTGCAAGTGGTAAATTGGAATGGAAGGTGAAGATGCTGTGATCGGCTGCCAGCATGCCATGGACAGCATGACCCAGCTCATGCGCCATCGTTGAGACATCTTCGGCTTTGCCCTGATAATTCAACATCACCCAAGGGGTCAAGTCGGGACCGGATGGCCAGCAGAAGGCACCACCGCGTTTGCCCTTGCGTACCTCGCCATCCAGGTGATTTTCAGCAAAGACCTTTTCGGCCAGTTTGGCAAATTTGGGATCAAATGCCTTGTACGCATCCAGTACCATCCCGGAGGCAACATCGAATCCATAAGCCTTGTCCGATTTGACGACAGGAGCATAAACATCATAACGGCGCAATTTGTTCATTCCAATCAATCTGGCTTTCAGGCGGAAAAAGCGTTGGAAGACACCAGCGTTCTTCTGGCACACATCCAGCAGCGTGTCGACCACAGCATCCGGGATGTCGTTGATCAGGTTACGGGCCGCAATCGGGGAGGCATGCTTGCGTAGGTTGACCTGCTCATTGCGCCAATCACGCACCAATGTCTGGTAAATCTGACCCAATATTGAGCCGTCATCGCCATAAACTTTGTAAAGCTCCTGGTATGCCCTGGCACGCAGGTCAGGATCAGCAGTGCGCACATACATCATCAGTTCACCCCGCGTCAGTTCTTTCACCTCGCCATCTACTTCCAACTTGAAGACATAGCGATTGGTCAGGGAGGAATACACCATTTGCAATGCGCTCTGCCCGGTTACATTCTTGATGTTGATAATCTTTTCTTCGGATTCACTCAAGGTGTGTGGAATGAACAGGCGCATGGCCTCCAACCAGTAGGCATAATCCCCACTACCCGACACCAATTCTTTTGCTTTTTCATCCGGGAGCGCTTTCCACCACAGATTAAAGAACAAAATGCGGTTGGACATTTCTGCTACGAATTGTTCTACCCGCGCCATCAGGTTTTGCGCTACCTGATTCTGGGTATCCTCAGAGAAATACAGTCCAGCAAAGGTATAAATCTTCTGTCCCAAGGCGGTGTTTATATCCAGTTCTTTCACGATTGAAAGGAAAGTCTCCAGGCTGATGTCATCTGTCAATTCAGGGCGGCGTTTTTCTAATACCTCTACCTGTTTTTCCAGTTTGACAAAGGCAGCTTCCAATTCTGCTGACTTCGGTCCCGGGAATAAATCCCCCAGGCTCCAGCGAGTTTGTTGGTAGGTCATGATTCTAAATCTCCTTTTTCTGATAAATATTCACGTAATTGTTGCCTCAAGCGATCAATTGGATAACGTTTGCCCTTGGTCTCATCGTGATAAAACCAGGCTGTCCATCCATTGACCGGTCCATTTTTTAATTGTCGACCCAACTGATGGATCGATCCACGTTTGCCATCCAGCACCAGTGATCCATCTGCCATCACCTGGGCTGTCAGATCGCTATTTTCGCCAAAATATAACATTGTCCCTGGCTTCAGAAAACCATTTTCAATCAGCTCACCAAACGGCAAGCGTGGTTCACGGCGCGGGTTGATCTGCGACAGTAGAAAATCCTCACCCAACGGAGTCACACCAGCAATTCGTTCAGATGCAATGCGCACATAGGTTTCCTCACGCTCGATTCCAATAAAACGTCGTCGCAAAAGTCGCGCAGCCGCTCCGGTCGTCCCACTGCCGAAGAAGGGATCCAACACCAGATCGCCTTCATTGGTGCAGACTTGCAGCACGCGGTATAAAAGCGCTAAAGGTTTTTGGGTGGAATGAGCTCTGGAGCCATTCTCTTTCAGTCTTTCCTTGCCACTGCAGCGTGGGAAGTACCAGTCGCTACGCATTTGCAATTCATCGTTGCTCATCTTCAGGCTATGGTGGTTGAATGTGTAAGGAGCACCCCGATCTTTTTGTGCCCATATCAAAGTCTCATGCGCATTCGTCAAACGCACACCTCTGAAGTTTGGCATCGGATTCGATTTCACCCAGACCACATCATTCAGAATCCAATACCCCAGATCTTGCAGGACTGTTCCTACCCGGTAGATATTATGATAACTACCGATAACCCATAATGTTCCGCTTGGTTTCAGAATGCGCTTACTGGCCTCCAACCAATCGCGCGTGAATTGATCATACGTTTGGAAATTATCAAATTTATCCCATTCATCATTTACCGCTTCGACATGAGATAAATCAGGACGATACAGTTGTTGTTTGAGTTGTAAATTGTAGGGTGGATCTGCAAAAATCATATCCACCGAGTCAGGCTCCATCTGGCGCATGACTTCGACGCAATCCCCTAGAATTATCTGGTCTTCGTCCGTGTTGGCTCGATTCATATGCTTTATTGTACTTGAAAATCCCTGTAAAACCTGAATTTGTCTTATTTAATAGACTGTTTTACTGGAAAAAACCTTCATTTTTGTAATGTTTTACGTCTGTATCCTTTCTGAATTAATGGTTGACTTTATTTGAAACCACTCTAAAATTGAATATATCTTTTCTATTGGATTTTTGTGATAATTTTTCTCAAAACTGTTTGGATATATTTTCATTTATGGAAAAATCAAATTTTTCATGTTTTTAAGAGTTTCTGTTTTCTGGAGGCGTGATGAAACTTAAGATCTTTATTCCTTTAATCGTGTTAATGTTGTTGTCATTAGCTTGCAATTTATCAGCTGACAAAATCTCTCAGGAAACCGAAGAGCCAGCCCGCGTGGCAGTGTCTGAAGAACAAGCCAGTCAACCAGATACTGCTGCACCTGTGGAACCTGCTCAACCAGTCAATGTGAGTGGCGCAGCCAGGAGCATTGATGATGTGCGCCCAGCAGTATTTCAGATATTTGCAACCGGCACCTACAATGACATTGAACAAGGCTTGGTTCTCAACGGTGAATGGGGTGGCTCTGGCTTCTTCATTGATCCCTCCGGTATTGGCGTGACGAACAACCATGTGGTTGCCGGTGCAGCCATCCTGAAAGCCTATGTCAACGGTGAAACCACCCCACGCAATGTACGTGTACTGGGCACCTCCGAATGCGCTGATCTGGCTGTAGTACAGGTTGAAGGCAGCGATTTTGCTTACCTGGATTGGTATGAGGATGAAGTCAAGACCGGTCTGGATGTGTATGCAGCCGGCTTCCCGCTGCTGGATCCGGAGTACAACCTCACCAAAGGTATTATCTCCAAAGTCAATGCTGATGGGCAGACATCCTGGTCCTCCATGTCCTATATTTATGGTCATGATGCCAAGATCAACCCCGGCAACTCAGGCGGACCATTGGTCACTGCAGATGGAAGAGTAGTCGGCATCAATTATATGACCCAGGCAACTTACGACCAACAGTTCGCCATCCCGGCTGACCAGGCAAATCCGATCGTCAACCAGCTGCGTGAACGTCAGAACGTTGCCTCTCTGGGGCTGGATGGTATTGCAATTGTTTTTGGCCCCAACAGTGAATACCCGGGCATCTGGGTTAATTCAATAACAACCGGCAGTATTGCAGATAAATCAGGCATCAAAGCGGGTGACATCATTCATGAAGTCGAGGATATTCTGGTTGCTACCGATGGCACTATGAAAGATTATTGTGACATCCTCAAAAGCCACGATCTGGATGATGAACTCAAAGTGTTTGTATATCGTTGGGAGACCGATGAATTGTTTGAGGGCTCATTGAATGGTACACCTCTGGCTTTCTGGGGTTATGCTGGCCTATCCGGCGAGGTTCAGGACTGGGTGGATGATTATGATTACTCAGCCACAGAAAATGAGCCCTTCCGCACCGAGGAATTTGATGGTGATATCGACTTGTGGAAATGGTTCACCACCAATGGGGATGAAAATCAATTGGATATCTATCAGGATAACGGACGCATCATTTTTGAAATGTATGACACCAATATCTGGGCATACTTGACTTATAATGAATATTATTATGATGATGTCTTTGTGCAAACCCTGGTGGAAAACAGGGGGATGAATTCCAACAGCATCAGTCTGATGTGCCGTTATGATGAAAATCTTGGTTGGTATGAATTCAACATTGGCAGTGATGGCTTATATGATATTCTGCGGTTTGATGGGTCTCTTAGCAATGGAGATTACACCTTACTTGCCAATGGCGGTTCCACCCGCATCAAAACCGGTAAGGAGTACAACGAGTATGCTATTCAATGTGCTGGTGATACGTTGACGTTATGGATCAATGGCTATGAAACCAACAGTGTGCGGGATCGTACCTTCAAAGAAGGCCTGATCGGCATCTCCGCTTCTTCCTACACTTCAACGCCGATCATCGTCGAATTCGAATACGTGGATATCATCTATCCGTATTAATTAGCGCATGAGTTATTAAGCCTATAAGCTATTAAGGATAATATCTTTATCATGAGTGCAATGCGCCAGAAAGAACGTGGTGCATTGCACCCCTAAATCTACTGCGCAAGCCAGAGTGCAATGCACCCTTTCTGCAAATTCCTGTCAACTTTTAGCTATTAGCTTAGCTTAACAACTTAAGAACTCAACAGCTTAGAAGCTACTAATACATCCATGCATCCAATGGCTGTGGACCAGACATCACATCCCTGACAATCCGTAAATTGCCAACAATATCCGGCCGCACACTCCAACGAATCATGGCAATTTGCCCATGCCGAATCTCAATCCCGGTGATGCTGTACGGTGAAACCACTGAGCCGGTGTTGAAATAAGGTACATGACTCAACGCTGGAAAACGTGGTCGATGCGTATGTCCGGCTACGATCATCTTGCGATTTTCCCTGCTCCAATAGATTAACTTCTTATCCACCCGTTTGGCGATGGTGAAGTTCTTGGCGGCGCTGGTGGGATCACCCAGCCCATACAGCTGTAAATTTCGCCAGAAAGCACGCACAAAGAAGCGACCAATCGGCCACAACAAATCGGACATTAAATCGCCCTGATGACCATGCACTAAAAATAACTCGCGTTTTGTAGGTTCATGTTCCAGAATCAAGCTGGGATGAATCTCAATGTTGGGAAAAAATGATTTGCGTGTTTGCGAGATTTCGTCAAAAAAGGTGTGTAGATTTGATTGAACAAAACGAGGATAGGCTTTTTCAATATCATGGTTTCCGAGCATCATATAAAAACGTTCTTCCGCATGATAGCGCATGAGTATTTCAAAGATAACGCGGTGTGCAGTGAAGATCTCATGAAAATTATGATGTTTCCAGAGATCATCCCCATCCCCTAATTCAATGTAGGTATAGCCTTCGTGAAAATAGTAAGACAGGGCGTGATAAACCAGATTCTGGTTCTTGGCGAAATCATCTGCCCAACCATAATCTCCGCGATGACAATCACTGAAGATGATGATGCGCGAATCATTGTCAATCGGAATTCGCTTGGCCTCAGCATGCACTTCGCTCAAACGATTAAATGTGCTCATCTTGGAACCAGGGATAATTATTTGCATATTTTCTACCCTGTCAGGGGATATCATTCTTTTCAATATGATTATACGACTGAATATAATCGATTTCTCTCATTTGTCTGAACAAATTAGATCTGAATCGTCTTTCCGAAGTGAACTTTTCGCAAACCCGGAAAGGCATAAATTTCCTTTTGAATTTTGTCAATCAATTCTGTGCGTTTACAACTATATTCCAGATTGATCTTGGTTTCATCATCTGTAAAATCATGCTCATGGCTGAAAGTGATGAGATGAACATGTTTTTGCTCAAAAATTTTGCGCACTTCTGCCAGGTCGGGGGGACCATCTTTAATCCACATGGTAATAGGCGCAATTGTTTTTGGATGAAACAATTTGTTCTCCAATTTATTCAGAACAGATAAGACAATAAACAGAACAATGGTGACAATCAATGCCGCAGAGAAAAATCCTGCCCCAACTGCCAGCCCCACCACCGCCATCGTCCAGATCGTCGCTGCTGTGGTCAACCCGCGGATATTGACCCCAGCGTGTAAAATCGCACCTGCCCCTAAAAACCCGATCCCCGAGATCACCTGCGCTGCCAGACGGGCTGGATCACCCATGCCGCCCACCGGTTGGTAGACATGTGCCAGCGACACCGAAAGGATCATCGCCAGCGCCGATCCCATCACCAGGATAATGTTGGTGCGCAGACCCGCTGGTTGGTTGTCCAGCTCGCGCTCAACGCCAATGATGGCGCCTAGCAAAAAAGCTACTCCTAATCGAATAGCAATATCCATTTCTGAAATCATGTCTTCCTCCTTGTCTTTTCATCATACAATCAATGAATTTTTTGGATCATTATATTTTCTTCCACATATAATTGTAATCTTTTTACGGATTGTCTCTATAACACTATTAATTGTAAACAATTACAATATTATAAAACATATGTTCTAAAAAATACGGTGCCGATTTTTTTTTGTTGTAATCCAATTATTTTTACAAAAAAAGAGCCGCCTCCCCATTGGAAAGCAGATCCGATACAGTCTCCATTAATCCATCAGAGGTCCAGGAGAACCACCCGCTCCTGATCCATCCGTCTCGCTGTCTTGATAATCACATACAGCATCCCAAAGGAAATCAGCATTAATCCGGCTTCGATCCACCAGGGATGCAGCCCGAAGGAAATCGCCAGCACGGCCAGCCCATCCACCACGGCATGATACAGGACCGCCAACCAGAACCAGAGCGGCTTGCGGAATGATATTGCCAGCCAGACCATCACGCTCAACCCAATGTGTAATCCCAGGGCTGCAATTCGTTCGACTGCTCCTGCCAGTGGCATATGCCAGGGCGTCGCCCAGTATGCCTGCATCTGTTGCTGCGCCAGTGCAGCCTGATTGGGCGATAATGCCGAAAGAGCCTCGCTGGAATTTTGCAACGCCAGCATCGAGACCAGCGACGCCAGTACACTGGCACCAATGATAATAGCTTCGATGCCACCATGCCCGGCGCCCAGTGTGAGAGCTGCAGCAAATGAATCTCCCTTTTTCTTCAGTAGTTTATAACCGACCCAACGAGCTGTCTCTTCAAAAATACCTG
>JAHYJK010000056.1 GCA_019429225.1 Anaerolineaceae bacterium | reverse complement strand
ATACGTGTGGTCGGGCTCATGCCCTGGGGACCCAAACTACCTGTGATCAATCCAGCAGCGACCACCGCCAGAACACCACTAAAATGCATCTGTTCGGCTAACAGATAGGATCCGTAAGCCAGAACCGTTGTCAGTGTTATCTCGATCAGATAATCGTCAATCCGGGAAATCAGCCGGGAAGTAATCCATCCCAGCAACAATCCCAGCATAATACCGCCCACCAACACTTTGATAAATTCGAGCACACCACTCAATAAATTGAATTCACCGGTAATTACAATTGCCAGCATTAAATTGAATAACACCAAAGCGGTGCCATCGTTGAGTAAACTTTCCCCTTCAACCAGAACAGATAAGCGTTTCGGGACTCCCAGTAGGCGGAAGAGTGACACCACTGCAACAGGATCGGTTGCAGCAACCAGGGATCCAAATACCAGCGCGATCGGTAAAGCCAGACCGGTTCCAAAAGAAACAATTCCACCGACGATCAAGGTTGTCAGAAGCACACCCGGTACAGCCATGATCAGGATGGATGTCAGGTTACGACGTAACTCAGTCAGGTTAAGGTGAAAGGCAGCTTCGAATACCAGCGGGGGGCACAAAGAGCGCCAGGATTAATTCCGGGGTCAATTCAAAATTCAATGGAGATTGTGTGGTCAGAAATAGACCCACTACCACCAATGCCACCGTGTAGGGAATGTGCAAGCGTCTTACGACAATCGCAACCAACGATGCGATCAGGAGTAGTTCAATGATCAGCGTTTCAGTATTGAGGAATTGTTGCATAGGAGCACTTGATAATTAATTATACTATCTTAGGATTCAGGATTCAGGATTCAGGATTCAGTGTGTCACAGGCTTCAGGCTTCAGGATTCAGGTTTCAAATAAACTCAGGACCTAAACAACTCACGAATTATTTTTTCTAAACTTTCACATAATTGATTATATTGATGCTGGTCTTCCCTCAATTTTTGAGGGAGTTCAATATGGAAAGCTGTCCATTGATCGGTGTTGATTGTCAGGGATTTAGTGGCTCTGAAGTGAATCTGGACAAAATCACCGCAGATGGTGTAGTTACGTAACGATGGATGTCTGGAAAATTCGCTGGATAGCTGACCGGCAAATTTCGTAGAGAGAATGGACTTTTCCAGCGAGCCAGAGGAGATTTCAATATCAAATTGCGCTGATTGACCAGCATGTCCGTGGATTTCAATCAGGAACTTTGGCGCTATTTCTTCAATTTTCTTGAAATAATCACTGCTTTTGTATTTATTTGGGTCTATAAAATAATTTCCGGCAATCACACAGGGACAATTCAGTAATTGAGCCAGATGATAACCAATGAATCCGGTGTTCTCATCGGAAGTTGGATGGCTTTCGCATGGTAAATGTTGAACACCCAGCGGAGCATGATGCGGAACCCCGATCATCACATCCGTATTTTTACCAGGAATATAGATCAGATAACTATTCACTGGATCATTAAGCAACATTTCTATGGTCATAGGTCTTAATCTCTCTCGCTTTTTCATAACTATACAGGAAAATTAAAGTCGAAGCAAACGAAGTTGAAAGGGTGCTAGGATTTTTCTTAACCTCTGTGCCTTTGCCACCTTTGCGTTTCCTTCGCGCACTTTCTCTTTTCATAACAAAAATAACACCAATCCCGGAAACCTTACAATAGTATATTCACGGATAACTTTGATACAATAAACCTATACCAAATGTTGGGAGGAACTTTTGAAAAAAATAATAATTGCTATTCCCATGGCGGGTCTGGGTTCTCGTATGCGTCCGCATACCTGGAGTAAACCCAAACCGCTGATCTCTGTTGCTGGCAAAACATTCTTCGATTATGTGCTCGGACAATTTGACACATTGCCTGAAACCTTTGACCCTGAATTTATCTTCATTGTTGGTCCCAACCAGCAGGAACAGGTCGAAGCCCATATGCAGAAACATCATCCACAAAAAGTCTACCATTTTGTTTTGCAGTCTGAGATGCTTGGGCAATCACATGCGCTTTACCAGGCACGCGAACATCTTAAAGACAATCCCCTGTTGATGACCTTCTCGGATACCCTGATTCAGACCGATCTGGCTGTTTTACGTGACAAGAATCTCCAATCAGGTGTGTGGGTCAAACCAGTCCCAGATCCGCGCCGCTTTGGGGTAGCAGTGATCAATGATGATGATACAGTTGTGAAACTGGTGGAGAAACCGGATAGCATCGAGAACAATCTTGCCATGGTAGGTTTCTATTATTTTTCCAATGGCAGCCAATTGATTCATGCCATCGAAGAGCAGATGCAGCGTAATATTACCTTAAAGAATGAATACTTCCTGGCAGATGCTGTCAACCTGATGCTGGAAAGCGGCGTACAGATGCGCGTTCAGCGAATTAATGTCTGGTTGGATGCGGGAATTCCAGCGGCGTTGCTGGATACCAATCGTTTCCTGCTGGATCATGGCAATGATAATAGCGGTGAGTGCCAGAGTGAGCACCTGACCATTGTTCCACCGGTCTACATTCATCCCAGCGCTGTGATCAAATCCGCAGTGATCGGCCCGCATGTTTCTGTTGGAGCAGATTGTAAAATCGAAAATGCTATCCTGCGAAACTGCATTCTGGAGAGTGATGTAGAAATCAGCCAGTCCATTCTGGAGGAATCCATTCTCGGTCGACAGGTGCAAGTGCATGGGCAAACCATACGCCTGAATGTAGGCGATAACTCATCTATCAAAAGCTAATTAAAAACGTCAGATCAAACAGAATAAGGAGACTTCATGAAACCGTCTTACCTATCGCAACGTGTCGCTGGCCTGAAACCTTCAGGGATTCGAAAGTTCTTTGATATCGCTGGCACCATGGAAAACGTGATCTCATTGGGGATTGGTGAACCCGATTTTGATTCCCCGCCCAGCGTCATTCAGGCCGGGATCCGCGCTCTCCAGGAAGGTCACACCCATTACACGTCCAACGCAGGTATCCCTGAATTGCGCGAGAAACTTTCTGCTCATCTTCAAATGCTTTATGGAATCCAGTACGATCCTAAAAATGAAGCAATCATCACCGTGGGTGGATCGGAAGCATTGTATCTGGCAGCTACTGCTCTGGTCAATGCAGGTGATGAGGTCATTATCCCTACGCCTTGTTTTGTCTCCTATCAGGCACAGGTGATTCTGGCAGATGGAATTCCAGTTGAAATCCCCTGTCGCATGGAAGATAATTTTGATGTGGACCCAGCAGCGATCGAAGCTGCCATCACGCCGCGTACCCGGGCTATTTTGCTGGGTTTTCCGAATAATCCAACCGGTGCTGTGGCAACTCGAGCACGTCTTCTGGAGATCGCGCGCATCGCTGAAAACCATGATCTGATTGTGATCTCGGATGAAATCTATGACCGTCTGGTTTACAGCGGACATGAACATGTCTGCTTCCCGACGCTCCCGGGAATGAAAGAACGCACATTGTTGTTAGGAGGCTTCTCGAAAGATTATGCCATGACCGGTTGGCGCATCGGGTATGCATTGGGACCCGCTTCATTAATTGGAGGATTGATTCGCATCCACCAGTACACTGTCATGTCTTCGCCCACGATCGCTCAGATCGCTGCGGTCGAAGCGCTGGCAGATGTGGATGAAGCCGTGCAGATGATGGTAGAGGAGTATGACCGCCGCCGGAAGTACGTGGTGGCTGAGTTTAATCGCATTGGTTTACCCACCTTTGAGCCGAAAGGCGCTTTCTACGCTTTTCCAAAAGTAGGTGTTACCGGTCTGAATGATGAAGAATTCGCTGAACGTCTGCTTAATGAAGAACGGGTTGCGATTGTACCCGGTTCGGCCTTTGGCGCAGGTGGTGAGGGATTCTGCCGCTGCTCTTATGCGACTTCCTACGAGAAGTTAGAACGGGCGATTACACGGATTGAGCGGTTTGTAAATAGGCTGTAAGTGATAGCTCATTGCTGACGGCTGACGGCTGACAAAAATTCGCTCACAGCTCACTGCTGACGGCTGACAGAAAAACGCTCACGGCTGATGGGAAAACGATCGCTGTTCACTGCTGACGGCCTATGGCTGTTATTCTATTAAGTAATTGTTGAAAATTTATCAGGGGCATGAATTTAAAGGAGATAAGGAAAAACATTGATGAGTACATTGAATAATCCAAATCCAAATAACAAGTTTGAGATCAGCCAAAATAACAAATTTTCTTTCAAAGATTTGATTGTTTGGCAAATGAGCATCAAGTTTGCGAATGATATTATTGATATTACAGAAAATCTTAATACGACCAAACATCATTTTCGGCTCATCGAACAAATGGAATCGGCTGCAACATCCATCCCAATGAACATTGCGGAAGGAAAAGGTCGTTACTCGAAAAAAGAATTCAGTCACTTTCTTATGATCGCTCGTGGTTCACTTTATGAAACCTTAACGCTACTTGAAATATTTAAATTTCGGTCATGGATTTCTATTAATGATTACAATAAGCTGGAAGATCAAGCAAACGAAATCGCAATCAAATTAAATTCGCTCAACAAATCATTAATTTCTTAAATGTTTGCCGTGAGCGGTCAGCCGTCAGCTGTGAGCGGTGAGCCAAAAAGGATTTGTCAGAAATTCAGTTTACAAGGGGAATTATCTGACTTATAATTATTTTGTTATAAAAAAATTTAACAAATTTGTGAATGGAGATCATGGACGAGCAACAACCTCCCGCAGAGCGGGAACCTCATTCGTATAACCGAACTTTAAATCATTCAGGTGATGCCCTGGTCTCTTGTTCTTAAGTAGCTGAACCGCCTCCAGGGTAAATCGCCCAGGAGGTGTATCGATGCTGAAAATAAATACCGATACAATTCTGGCGCAGATCGAATCTGCGCTGGAAAAAAATGATGTCAATGCAGCCATGTCTGTGTTGGAAGCATTACGCACGCCTGATCAGGCGGACATCTTCTATGAATTGGAAGATGAAGATAAGATCACGCTATTACCATACCTGCATCCTTCCGTGTCGGCAGACATTCTGGAAGAGATGGAAGACAGGGATGCGGCTGATCTGGTCAGCGCTCTGGATTCAGCGAGCGCTATCCGTATTGTTGACGAAATGGAACCTGATGAAGCAGCAGACTTGTTGGGTGATATTTCTGATGCCCAGGCAGAGATCATTCTAGCCGGGATAGATAATTCAGATGAGATTCGTCCCCTGATGCTTCACAAGGATGATAGTGCGGGTGGTTTGATGACTTCGGACTTCATCGTTCTGCGCCGAAGAATGCGTGCGGCAGATGCCATCCATATTTTGCGTACCCTCAAACCTGATCGCGAGGAGATCTACTACCTGTTCATTGTCGATCGCAATGATGTACTGTCGGGTGTGGTCAGTTTGCGTGATCTCATTACAGCCGACCCCGATACCCTCCTGGAAGAAATAATGGATCCGGAAGTCATCGCAGTTCCGGCTGGTACAGACCAGGAGGAGGTCGCCAAAGTGATCAGCAAATATGATCTGATGGCGTTACCGGTTATTACCGAAGAACGCAAACTGATCGGCGTGATCACGATTGACGATGTGCTTGATGCCATCGAAGATGAGACAACTGAAGACTTCCAGCGATTGGGTGGTGCTTTACCTTTGGATGAACCGTACCTTTCGATTGGTCCGGTACAGATTGCCAAGAAACGAATTGGCTGGTTGATGCTGCTCTTCATCACCGGTAGCCTCACAGGGACGGTTATGCGTATGTTTGAGACTGAACTGGCGGCTGTTGTTTCACTGGCTTATTTCATCCCACTACTGATTGGTACCGGGGGGAATGCTGGTGCACAAACCACCAGTACCATCATTCGCGCCCTGGCGATTGGTGACATTGAAATTAGGGATGCGTTGCACTCACTCTGGCACGAGCTACGCGTGGGTTTGATGCTCGGTTTGGGTATGGCTATTTTTGCTTATGTGCGTGCCATTACCTGGGGTACCCCTTCGAGTGTGGCGATTACGGTTGCTATCTCCATCATGGTGATTGTCATCTGGGCGAATTCCTCGGGAGCAGTTTTACCGCTGCTGGCCGCCAAGCTCAAAATTGATCCCACTGTGGTCTCGGGTCCGGTGATGAGCACCATCGTGGATGCGACCGGTTTGTTAATTTACTTCACGATTGCCAAATGGGTCATAGGTCTTTGACCTGAGTATAGGGAGCTTCTCTTGAATAGGGAAGAAGCTCTCTCTGTTTTATAAGTTCATATATACACTTGAAAACCTCAAGATTTTCGTTACACTTTTATTACTGGTTTATTTAAAAAATGCAATCCACCGGTACGTGAAGGAGAGGATTTATGTTGAAAGTAAAAGAACTGATTCACTTAAAAGGAAGTGAGATTTTCTATGTCTCACCGAACACCAGTATGCGTGCAGCAATCGATCTGTTAGTTGAAAAAAAGATTGGGGCATTACCGGTGCTGAATGAATCCGGGTTGGTGGGCATTATTTCCGAACGTGATGTGATCCGTTTTCTGTCTGAAGAAAGTGAAGCGATCCTGGAGATGCCCGTCAGCCATTTCATGACCCGCAACGTGGTAACTGTCCCTTCAGAAACCCCCCTGGAAGATTGCATGCAGATCATGATCAATCGCAACTTTCGACATTTACTCGTCACAGAAAATGAAAAGTTTCTGGGCATTGTTTCCATGCGAGACATGGTAAGTACCCTGCTTAAAGATCGGGATACGCTTATTCAGGATCTCGAAAAATACATCACCGGAAGTCGTTAATTTTCCAAAAATCGTCCATCATCACTACTTTCCTCTAAGCGTGCTGCGCGCTGATCCAGCCAGCCAATCCGCTCAACCGTTTGCGGTTCAAATGGTGGAGCATAGGGCTTAATATCCAGTAGTGGTGTGTTATTGAGCATATCTGCTCCAGAGAAGGTGATAAGATTGCCATCTATCTTTACTAATCGCACAACAGAAATCCCGATCGGGTTGGGACGGGCGGGTGCACGCGTGGCAAAAACACCGCGATCCTGATCATCCATATAAGGTTTTACCGTGAGTTTGGGTTGGGTTATGCGGTCGAAGACATACAAAAGAATGATGTGTGAAAAACCATCCAGATCTTTCAATCCATCTGTTAATGCTGGATGGAGTATGATGGAAGCCAGGTTGCCGTCCTCAATATGTGGTTGAATGGGTGTCCCTTTCGGCGATTCAAATGCTGTGTGAATAATTCCGATTGACTGAAAACCTTGTCCAACCAGCTGAGGAAACTTTTGGGATGAATCTTTATAACGGTGCCAAAGTGAGTCTGTTGGGGATTGAGCCATTTTCATGAACCCGGATTTTTCTAAAATACTTATGGTGCTTTTATCGGCTACAGAGGTAGCAGTAATCAGGTTGCAATTGGGTTGTTCCAATGCCCATGCACATAAATGATCCACTGCTTCGTTAAGGAGATCTGGGTTCTCAAACGATGGATCCATACCAAAGCCAATTTCTACTCTGCCCATCTCATTCGGAATGTTTTTGAACTCTAACAAACCAACACCAATAGCTTCATCCAGGGGTTGTATAAGCCAGTATGTCAACCAGATATGGTCTTCTCTCTCTGTCTTCTTGCGCTGATCTAATTTAAAATTGATGGAGCGTTTGACTGCTTCATTGATTAATGAGCGAGGTATGGAAATGGAAAAAACTTTTTCCAGATTCTCAATCGAATACAGTAGCTCGAAAAGTTGATGTTTTGATAAAGGGATTAAGCGTAAATTGGGGGTCAGAATTTCATTCATGAATGTTCCTTCGATGATTTGGGTAATTATCTGAAATTATTTGATAATGGAAAAGGATAAAGAAATACTTTATAAGCCAGGCTCGAAATACAAACACATTACTTCTTCGCCTTCAACCACTTCGCCAGTCTTCTCAAATCCCAATTCGGTATAAAGCTTCTCGGCTGATTGATTGTAAGGGTTGATGCTCAGTTTCACAAAATCAGTGTTGGGGCGTTTACGGATCTCTTTGATGACCTGTTGCATTGCTTCTTTTCCATAACCCTTCCCCTGAAAATAACGGTCTACCATTAAGCGGCAAATCCAATAGCTGGCATCTTTATTATCGAAAGCATACATCAGAAATCCAACCGGTGTATCATTGGCGTAAATAACCAGCGGAATGCATTCGGGATATACCTTGGATTCAGCAATAGAATAAAGATTACTGGCAACAAAATTAACTTGATCCTGACTGACTTCTAAATTGATTACGGATCCGAAGTTTGCCTTGGTAACCGGGCGTAATTCGACACTCACGAGACATCTCCTTGTGGGTTGTTTTTACGGTTGTAATTTAGTTTTACCACAAATCAGGCAAAAAAACCTGCCATTTTCAGCAGGAATTTGCCCTATTTACCCAGGAGATTGATAGGTGAAGCAGATAGATCAGGCGCGCCGCATCCGATTCTGAATGACGATCACGAACCAACCAACCAGGATTGTGAACACCAGCCAGAATATCAAAGTACCATTGGAACCCCAGTTAAAGGTGGTGTTAATTGTCAAAATAATCCAGAAAGCGCCTAGAATCACCGTTGGCAGGGGAGAAGATGGTTGTTTGTTCATAAAAACCTCGTATTAGAATAATTGTTCTATATATAATAACAGAAAATTTATTCTATTGCAAGTGTTTTTTAGAAATTGTTTTCTAAATTAGGAATTAGTTTTGAGAATTGAGTGAGAAAAATTGTGATTTGGATTTTAAAACAGGTGAACATAATCAGATAAATGTATTTGTTATCTGATGGAATGTATAAGTAATAACCCAACCTCGTAACAAAAGCTTAGCTATTAGATAACGAGCGTTATTCTTTTAAGAAACACTCTCCTGTTTTTCTGCTCTGGCAACTAAGGCGCGAATGACATCGCCGTAGGAAATCAAACCGATAATTTCTTTTTTATCCATTACAGGCAAATGGCGGACATGTTTGTTAGCCATGATAGCCATACAATCTTCCAGAGTTGTCTCTAGGGAAACCGTTATAACATCTTTGTCCATGTAGCGATCGATTTTCCGGTCAATTTCACATTGTTCCAGTTTTGCAATCACATGGATGAAATCCCGCTCTGTCACGATACCAACCAAACCCATCTCATCTACCACAGGTAATGCGCCTACATCTCTGCGTGACATAATCTTGAGTGCATCAAGAATAGATGCCTTCGGATGAACACTCCAGAGACTACTTTGCTTTTGATTCAGAATATCTTTTACAGTTGTCATAAATCTCCTACAAATGATTATGAACAAAGAAGGTTAATTCAGTGTTAATTTTCACGCCAAAATCTCTGAAAAATCAGATTTCCCGCTACTTTATTCTAGCGTTTTTTTCTTCTAAATTCAACCTGAATGCATCTGAAATGAGATTCTATCTCGAAGTATGATTAAAAGAAGGAGGTATAAATCAACCGGATGATGGTAGCAGCTGTCACCAGCAGAAAAAAAGCACGAATAAATTGTGCACCTGATCGTAAAACCAGTTTGGATCCCAGAAAGGCACCACTTAATTGACCTCCAGCCATGATCAAACCGGGAATCACCAATACTTTTCCACCGATTGCAAAAAAGATGAGTGCCATAATATTGCTGGTGAAATTCATCCATTTGGTGTGAGCGGTAGCTTTTTTCAGATTGAAGCCCATTAGTAAGACAAAAGCCAGCGCCCAGAAATTTCCGGTGCCTGGTCCAAAAAAACCATCATAAAAACCAATCAATAGGCCAAATATTAAATAGAAAAGTTTCGGTTTTATTTTTGTCAGCTGGTCTTTCATTCCAAGATTTTTAGAGAACAGCATTATCAGAAATACGATCAGCAGAAGAACCGGAATGAGATATTGCAGCAATGTCTGGGGCAATTGCTGGATCAAGAGTGTGCCCGTTGTCGCTCCGATGGCGGTAAACAAGATGCCCCAGCCTAATTCCTTAAGTTTGACCAATCCTCCACGGTAATAATTGATAGAGGCAGTCAGGCTACCAAATGAAGATTGAAACTTATTGGTACCCAAGGCAAAATGTGGGGGAATACCAACCGATAAGAGGATGGGCAATGAAATAATTCCGCCGCCCCCGGCAATTGAATCAACAAAACCAGCCATGAAGCCACCGGCAAATAATATAAGCAGAATGGGAAGTGTGAGTTGTGGCATGAATGCTCCAATGTTCATCCGTGGAATGAATGGTTTGGATGATAACATGATCACAGGTGAATGAGTAGGGAAGCTGGAAAATTATAAATAAAAAACCCGCTGTCAACCCCGACAGCGGGTAAACCCGGCTACTAAAAGTGGAATTAGTAGCTTGAGAGCGTTGTGATGGCTGGAACCCGGTCAAACATCCAGAATGCGATCGGAAGACCCAAACCGAGGGTAATTCCTGAAATTCCCCAGGCAGCTAAGAGCCAGAGCGCACTGAACCACCATCCGATAAAAATGAAGTAAAGCGCTCGTGCGAGAAAGGATGATTGCTCTCGGGTATAGGATCGCATCACCCATTGACCGTCCTTCTGCACAAGATATCGATTTTCTCGTACTGGTTTAAGCGTCATGACCTGTGGAAGGCGATTGAGCATCAACAACCCTAGTGGTAGACCGATAATGGATACAACCAATAACCAGGCAATGGTCGTCCAGACGCCCCCCAGCCATAATCCGATAAAGATAAAATACAGCGCACGGATTAAGAGCCCAGGGCCTTTCTCTTGTTGAATTGAAACGCTTGAATTAGTCATCTACTTATCCTTTCTGCAAAGAAAACGTTCTAAATTTGGTATCATCTCAATAATTCGTGGTGAGCGGGTGTTTTTGGTGTGCACCTGCACACCAAAAACACCTTGACCACTGACTAATGAAAGGAGTTCCTTTGCATTAATATACGGAAATTCACGGAAAAAGTATCACGAAAAAAGATTTACTCGAGAAAACCCGGAAAGATAACCTATATTTCTGAATAGATTTTTATGGTTTCTTTGCCTTCCAACCTTGCTTGTATCAGAGCCTGATCTGCTTTTTCGACGAGGATATTAATATCAGTGCCATCGTCTGGTAAGAATGAGATGCCAGCACTGAAAGAAACGATCATTTCAAGCTTACCCATGCGGATGGGAAATATTGTTTTTTCACGAAAACGATCCAGAAGCGACTTAAAATCAAGGTCTGCGCGGATGTCGTCAAAAATGATGACAAACTCACTATCACCATAGCGAATGACAATATCATCCTTCCTCTTGATTTTCAAAAATGAATTTGCTATTTCCAGCAATACGTCATCGGCTTCCTGACGGTTAAGCATACCAAGCACGATATCAAAGTCATCCAGTTTAATCATGGCAATCGCCAGACGTTTTTTAATGAAGAGAGCGTTCTTAAGAGCCTGTTCACCGAACTCGAACAGGAATTTTCGATTGAAAAGTTTGGTCACATGATCGATATTTGCCAGTGTTTTTAACATTTCATTCTGATTATTCAACTCAAGATTTTTATTTTTGACCTGATAGTAACTTTTTGTTAGATTCAATACCTGGAAAAAAACCAGAATATAAACGATAGATACAGAAGCTAACATCAGCAAGTCATTCACTTGACCCCCACGGATGATCTGAATGAAATAGGTGAGGGGTATGAGCAGGAATGAGATGCCGAGAATGTAGATGATGTTGCGGTTGGCATCAATCCGTAAAAAGATCGTATTGGGTTGAAATTTCGAAAGGGATGGATGCAGAAATGCAATTCCCACCAGTAAATATCCGACGGCATAAAACAATTCCATATAAGGCACCTGCCCCAATTCGGATAATATGAAAATTTGGGAGGTAAAGCCATACAGTTTGAAATAATTCAGAATCCCAATGATCATAATGATCCCAGCGCCAAAGATGATGTATAGGGCGACAATTTGACCGGAGCGCAGCATAATAATCAATGCCAGAATAAAAACAATCAGAATAATCGCCATGACAAAAATGAGTTGTTGAATGGTTCCTGCAAACGATGAGGGGGGTACCAGGTCGTCTTTGAGGACCAGAACCCAGATAAAAATACTGGCTGAGAATGTGATGATTAATCCGTTAATCAATGTACTGGTGGAAATCTCTTTGCGATAATTCTTGATCAAGTAAAGCATACCAACAAAGAAGAATCCACCTCCCAGGGCATAAAATACCGCTTCATAAATCAGGTTTGTTTCCGAGCCCCCCAGATAGAAGTAATTACAGAAGAAAATATTGCCAATCGAATCGAAAAATTGTCCCAGACCGAGCAGGTACCATCCTCTGGCTGGATAAGGTTTATGATAGAAAACACCTATCCACATACAGACACTGGCCATGATCCCAAAGAAGATTATGTAACCGGTATCAAGGGAAGGGTTTTGTCCGATGATCAATTTGATAATGATTAAGGTAAGGCCAAAAACAGCAACAGATTTCCAAATGGTTTCTTTGGCTGTGAGTTTTTTCATTAAATTCATTAATCCCTCAGAATGAAAACCGTTCGCGAAATGGTCGGGTGAGCATTAATGTAATTATAGCAGCGCCAATCAATATTGACTGGCTTTCTTGTGATATATTATCATCCTTCTCTGTGATAGTTGTTTCATTTTATGTTAACAGGTTTGATGGAATGATAAAACTATGAATTTAGATTTATTGTGCGCAGGTATCACAGAGAAGACTGTTCTATCCCAAAATTATGGTTGTTCATAAATCAGGCATCACTTTATGCCACTGTGTGCTCTGTTGATAGGCGTGCACCAACTTAAGCAGGGTTTCTTCCTTAAAGTGAGGGCCCATGAGCTGCATGCCTACCGGCAAACCCTGATGATCAAAACCAACCGGAAACGCCAGACCAGGCACGCCTGCCAGATTGGTCGGGAGTGTGAAAATATCTTCCAGGTACATGGCCAGGGGATCGTTGCTATGTTCCCCAATTTTGAAGGCTGTGGTGGGGGCGACCGGGGTGGCGATGGCATCGACCTGCTCAAAAGCCTGCTCGAAATCGCGTTTGATGAGGGTGCGCACTTTCTGCGCCTGGCCATAATAGGCGTCATAGTAACCGGCTGAGAGGGCATACGTTCCCAGCATGATCCGGCGTTTTACCTCAGATCCGAATCCACTTCCCCTGGATTGTTTGAAGCGTTCCCACAAAGATGCAGCTTCAGCTGAATACCCATAGCGCACGCCATCAAAACGCGCCAGGTTGGCTGAGGCTTCTGCTGTGGCGATCAGATAATAGACTGGCAAAGCATATTCGGTATGCGGGAGACTGATTTCTACGATTTGAGCGCCCAGGCTCTCAAAATGCTGGATGGCAGTGCGTACGTTTTTTTCCACATCGGTCTGAATACCAGTGATGAAGTATTCTTTTGGCACACCGATGCGCACCCCGGTGAGATCCGTATTTGAATCCAGATGGATGGCTGGAACCGGGATATCCATGCTGGTGGCATCTTTAGGGTCACGACCGGCGATTTGTTCAAAAATGACTGCCAGGTCTTCAGCAGCGTGTGAAAAGATACCGACACTATCTAACGAGGAACCATAAGCAATCAGGCCAAAGCGAGATACGCGACCATAGGTGGGCTTTAAGCCGGTGATGCCGCAGAAGGATGCCGGTTGTCGCACGGAACCACCGGTATCGCTTCCCAAAGCGATAGGCGCCATGCCAGCACTGACAGCCGCCGCCGAACCTCCGGAGGATCCACCGGGAACGTGGGCTTGATTCCAGGGATTATGCGTGGTCTGGTAAGCTGAATTCTCGGTGGAAGAGCCCATGGCAAATTCATCGGTATTGGTCTTGCCAAGAATGACAACGCCAGCATCCAGCAAACGCTGCACGGTCGTGGCGGTGTAAGGGGGAATGAAGTTTTCGAGGATGCGCGAGCCACAGGTGCAGCGCACATTCTCCAGAGCGAGGACATCCTTCACAGCAATGGGAAGACCCAACAATGCCGGCAAATCCTCTGGAGGAGTATTCTTGCGGAGAAGATCAGCAGATTTCGCCTGCGCTAATGCCAAGTCTGGCGTGAGGGTGATAAATGCTTTGATCTGAGGTTCATATACCTGGATACGCTCCAGATATGATTGTGTTAACTCCACACTGGAAATATCGCCATTTTGTAATAATTTCAGTGCCTGGCGAACTGAGAGATCACTGAGGATACTCATTGCCCATTCTCCATCACAATTGGCACTTTGAATTGTTGTTCTTTTTGGTGAGGAGCATTTTGGAGGACTGTTTCGGGTCTGAGAGGTTCCTGCACAACATCAGCACGCAATACAGAACGCTCCGGAAGCACGGATGCTGTTGGTGGAATATCGCCGGTATCCACGTTTTGTAACATGGCGGCATAGGCAAGGATGGAAGAAAGCTGCTCACGATATTGTTCTTTTTCTTCATCCGATAAATCTAATTTTGCCAGTTCTGCGATGTGTTCAACTTCCTGGATGGTTAGCTGCATGGGGATACTCCGAGTGTGAAATGAGACGGTAATTATAGCACTGGTTTTCATTGATTTTGATAATCAATAAAAAGTATAACAACAGCGAAAAATAAAAAAATGGCTGGCAAACTGCCAACCATTTTTGTGGAAATTATTTCATTCGCTACAAAGACCTTTTCTCGCGGTCGTAATTATTACCCAGGAAACCTGGCACACGGGCTCGTTTGAAGGTTAAGATCATAACCAGGATGGTGGCAACGTAAGGGAACATTTGCAGGATCTGGTAAGGCAAGAAGCTGCCGATAACCTGCACACGGAATGCCAACACTTCAATAGCGGAGAAGAATAATGAACCGTACAGGATGGGTAATGGGCTCCAACCGCCAAAGAACGTCAGGGCAATGGCTAACCAACCACGTCCCATGGTCATACCTTCAGTAAATGTTCCGGCATACACCATGGGCAAGTATGCACCAGCCAAGCCGATCAGCATTCCACCGATGATGGTGCTCCAATAACGCATTTTAGTAGTGTTAATACCCAGGGAATCTGCTGTCATGGGGTATTCACCCACAGAGCGTAATTCCAGTCCTTTTTGCGTTCTGAACAGGAAGTACCATAATCCGATTGACACCAATATTGAAACATAAACCAGAATATTCTGTTTGAAGAGAATGGGACCAATAAATGGTATCTGGCTTAATAGTGGGATCGGAATACTCTTTAATGTTGGTATCAATGGGGGGGTTAATGTGATTCCGAGAATCAGCTTCGGTAATAAGGTTGAGACGCCCAGCCCAATGAAAAAGAGTGCCAAACCGATTACGAATTGGTTCATCTTCAGGGAAGTGGTGAAGTATGCCAACGCTAAACCAAAAAGAGCGCCGGACAACATCGCGACAATAACACCCAGGAAAATGCTGCCAGAATAAAAGCTGACCAGAAATCCCACTGAGGCACCTACCAGCATCATGCCTTCCTGAGCAACATTGAACACACCGGTGCGACCACCTAACATCGTTCCCTGACCAGCCAGAACAAAGGGAACCATCGACAGGAGCACTAATCTTAAGAAATCGATAATCGTAGTATCCATCGTTTATTTTCTCCTGACAACGTCCGATAGGAGGACGAAAAGTAATATTAATGCTTCCACAATAAAGACCATTTCAACCGGGATCATCATGGTGCGCTGCATCGCGCTGGCGCCTACCTCCAGAACAGCAATCATGAAAGCAACAAATGGAACTGCCCCATTATTTCCTCTGGAGATAAGACCAATAATCAAACCAAGCTGAAGGAAGTTAGATTGCATGCCTTCGATCAGGCGATGTTGATTGCCAGCTACTTCGAATGCACCAGCCAGGCCAGCCACTGCGCCACCCAGTACCAGGGAGAGCACGAACATTCTGCGGGTCTTGATTCCGAACACGCCGGCTGCACGGGGATTGGCACCTGTTGCTACCAGTTCATAGCCACCGGTGGTACGTGATGTGTAAATGTATACACCGATCGCGACCAGAACAGCCAGGATAATGCCAGAATGTAATGGTGGATTATTGATCAACATGGGTAACCAACCGCCCCGGCCGATCAAAACTGTGGTGGGGTGACCTGCTGCGGGATCGCGCCAGGGACCAGTACACACGTAATCGATCAGGAAGAAAGCTATGAAATTGAACAACACCGTGGTGAGAATTTCATTAATGTTGAATTTATACAGCAGCCAGGCTGGGACTAAACCCCACAGGGCACCAGCGATGACGCCACCCAGAATGACCAGGGGGATTAATAGGATCGCTGGTAAATCGGCAAACATGATTCCCATAGCAGCTGCCCCAATACCACCAGCCATCATCTGACCTTCACCACCAATATTAAATTTACCGGCTGTGAGAGGGATGGTGAATGCTAAAGCCAACAACAGGAGGGGGACGAATTTGAGCAGTGTTTGAATAAATCCATTCGGGGTTCTGAAGGAGGTGAATAAAATTGTTTGATAGGCTTTGAAAACATCAAAGCCCATTAAGGCAATAAAGATACCAGCCGCTACAAAGGAAGCCACCACAGCAAGCAGGTAAGGCAAGGACTTTTTCACAATTGTCATGGTAAGGTTTTCTCCTCTGATGGTTGATTTTCGGATGTGATTCCGCTCATCAAACGGCCAATGGCATATTTATCAAATTCACTGCGTTTCAGCACACCCAGAATTTGTCCACGGAATATAACTGCTATGCGGTCGCTGATACGGATCAATTCATCTAAATCTTCCGAAATCAGCAAGGTTGCCATTTGAGCTTCCCGACGGGATAACATCTTCTGGTAAACAAAATCCATGGAGGGGATATCGAGTCCACGCGTGGGGTTGTGAGCAACCATTACCTGCGAGTCCATGGAAAATGCACGGGCAATCAGTACACGTTGGATGTTTCCACCTGAAAGATTGCCACCCACATCACCTGGACCGTTGGTTTTAATATTGTATTCTTTTATGTTTTTGGTTGTTTCTGCATAAACGGTTTTCCAGTTGATAAACCTGCCATCACTGTAAGGTTTTATGCGGTGTTGTCCAAGGATTAAATTCTGTGCGACAGTCGCTTTTGGCAGGAAACCATCGCTGAGGCGATCTTCTGGAATGTAGGAAAAACCGGAACTAAGCAAATCCTCGTTTGTTTTGCTGGTGACGTCATCACCCAGATAGATTTTCTTACCACTGCTGACCGGAACCACACCGGTTACCACTTCTGCCAGCTCACGTTGACCATTACCGGCAACACCGGCGATACCAACGATTTCACCACCGAAGACTTCCAGGTTAAGATCCTTCAAGCGTTGAACAGCATCCTGGGAAATCAAATTCACGTTTTCCAATTTCAGTTTGGGCGCTTCAACGCTGGTTTGATCGAAAGCCTGTCTCTCCTCAGTGGCAAAATATATGGAGTTTTCAATGTCCATTTTCTCACCCACCATGGCACGCACAAACACTTCCTCTGAGGCATCTTTACGATCCAGGGTGGTAATGTTTTTACCTTCCCTCAAAACGGTGATGCGGTCACAAACACTCAAAACTTCGCGCAATTTATGGGTGATGAAAACAATACTGAGACCATCATTTACCATGACTCGCAAGGATTCAAATAATGCATCCACTTCCTGGGGAGTGAGATTGGTAGTCGGTTCATCCAGAATGAGAATGTCCACACCACGATACAATGCTTTCAAAATTTCTACTTTTTGACGTGCACCAACGGTTAATGTGCTCATTACATCATTGAGATCTACGTTCAGGCCGAAGCGCTGGCAAAGTTCCTTCACTTTGATCACTTCTTCATCCATTTTCATGGTGTATTTGTTTTTTACATCAGTACCGAGAATGATATTTTCCAGTACTGTAAAATTGCTGATTTGTAAAAAGTGCTGATGTACCATGCCAATGCCCTGATTAATGGCATCACGTGGACCTTGAATATTAACTGCCTGACCACGCAATAAAATTTCACCTTCATCTTTGCGATAAAGGCCATATAAAATGTTCATTAAGGTAGTCTTCCCAGCACCATTACCCCCTAACAAACCGTGAATTTCACCTCTTTTCAACGCAAATGAGACGCTGTCGAGGGCTACGATTTGTCCAAAAACTTTCCGTACATTCTTAAGTTCAAGGATTGTTTTATCTTCCATAACTTTGAAATACCTTTAAGCCCGGTAAGAAATGCTACTAATAAAGTTTTGAGCGCTTCCAGGCTCATGCTTCTAATAACCGTGCGTTGTCATCATGACAACGCACGGTGTTGGTAACAATATTTTCTAAAGATTATTTGATTTCGCTGGTGTCTTTGATAACTTGAATTTTTCCACTGACCACATCAGCAATGATCGCCTCAACTTCTGTGGCAACAGAGGCATCAACATTTTGCAGAGGTGTTTGGATTAATGCACCGGTATCGAAACCCAGTGGATAATAACCACCCAGTTCACCAGCCACTACGCTGTCATAAATGGATTTCAACGGCACCGTGAAATCATAAATAAAAGCAGTAATATAGTTCTCTGGAGCATAGGATGATTTATCGGTGTATTTGGCGGTGACAAGCACCTTGTTGGGGGATGCTTTTACAGCTTCAAATAAACCAAACATACCTAAATTCATTGAACCCATAATCACATCAACACCTTCAGCGATCAGGGCATCAGCGACCTGTCGGGCTTTGGTGGGATCATTGAAATCGCCAGCCCAAACCATCTTAACTTCCACATCCAGACCGGAATCAGCAACAGCCTGTTGAACAGCGTGCGCTTCAGCATACGAGAAGGGTAGAGTTAATCCACCCAGGTATCCAATCTTGCCGGTTTTGGAAGCGCGGGCTGCAACTGCACCAATGGCATAGTAACCAACATGGAAATTACGGTCAATGAACCATAAATTGGCTGGTGAACTTTCCAAAGGTGCATCACCTTCTGCGATGAAAACGACTTCCGGGAATTGGACTGCCAGGTCAGCGGTCTGGGTCACAAATTGACCACCATGTGTCCAGATGATGTTGAAACCTGCATCAATGTATTCGCGCATGACGCGGTCAACATCAGGAACTGCTACGCTTTCAGAGTAAG
>JAHYJK010000367.1 GCA_019429225.1 Anaerolineaceae bacterium | reverse complement strand
CAACCAGTTAGGGGTATATGGCCGGTTAGCACAACCCGGTGAGAATTTGCTGACTTTCAGTTATCCTCCCTATGCCTTGTTTCCATTCTATCCTCTTGCGTTCCTTCCATTAAAATTGGCGCAGTCAACCTGGGTTTCGTTTTTGTTCAGTTTGCTCTTAATTCTTCCTCTTTTGTCTTATCCACGCATTCCGAGGTGGGCACTGATATCTTCTTTCTGTCTTTACCCGATCAGTTTTGGCTTGATCCTCGGAAATTATGCCGTATTGATCGGCACTCTCCTGGTTTTTATCCTTGGATATTTATTTTATTCTGTGAATCCAATCCCCAAATGGGACATTTTCACCGGTTCACTACTGGCTTTCTGCACGATCAAACCCCAATTCAGCGCTCTCTTCATCCTCTTTATCCTGCTATTCGCATTGCGTTCCAAACGCTGGCGACTGATTCAATCATTCATCATCAGTTTTCTGATGTTCATTGCCTTTTCCTTCATCCTGTTACCTTCCTGGCCGGTGGAGTGGTACCAGCAATTATTCAAATACGTCGATTCGAACCAAGCCATCTCGCATGTCACCATCTTTATGCAGCTCTTCCTGAACGAAACCACTGCCAATCTGCTCTCCATCCTTATCACGATCCTGATGTTTCTGGTGCTGGCGTGGATGCTGCGCAAATGGTGGTTTGGGAGTTTTTCTTCCTTTAAAATCCTGGCGTTCATCGGATTTCTGACATATTTCATTCACCCCCGCACGGTATCCTATGAACAGATCGTCTTCCTCGTTCCCTTCCTGATCTGGATCTTCTCCAATCCTCCCTCCATCCCCACTTTCACCAAGCTTGCCTTCTACATCTCAGCCATCCTCATTTCCTGGGCGGGGTTCTTCGCATCCAAAGCCGGCTGGGCTGCGCTTTTCCCTTTGGAATGGATTTTCGTCTTCTATCTCATCTGGATGGTGTATATCTACTTCATACCTGCTCCTCCCACTAATACAATATCTCCCCAACTTCAGGAGTAATCAAATTTTTTCGGATAAAATACTATGTTTAATACAAAGGAAATGAATCAAAGGTTGTCCAGGAAAATCAGTGTTTTTGAGTTCGCCAGTTTGCTCATTGTTTTATTAATTGCCCTTTATTTTTTGATAACAAAATCTGGTATGTATTTCGATTATGAAATATATCTGGGAACAGCTCAGGGAGATTTTAGCAACTATTTTTATGGCTACTGGCTGGTTCCTTTTTTTAAGATTCTCGCTTTTTTGCCTTTTGATATCAGTTACTTTATCTGGATCGTGTTAAGCATCATTGGTGTGTTTTTTGCTTCGAGAGTTTTCAATGGCAATAGTTATCTGGCGTTATTTTCTTACCAAATGTGATTTCTTCTCTTTTGGGGGCAGATTTCTGGCATCATTACTGGATTCCTCGGGCTTTTCTGGTGGTCCATGCACCGAAAAAAATGGTGGTTGGCAGGCATTGCTTTACTCATTGCTGCAGCCAAACCTCAATCCGGCGGGGTATTTGCCTTGCTGCTGTGGATATTTGCTGACATACCCTGGAAGGATAAGTTCCGTTTGTTAATCATCCCGATCATCGGTTTTGGTTTATCCTTGATTGCCTATCCAGGCTGGATTATGGATGTACTCGCAAGGTCAGGGGATGCTTATGCCTGGGGCAATATCTCTCTGTATCAATGGATTGGGTGGTGGGCATTGTTGTTATTTATTCCCGCTATCATTGTTCCAATGTCCAAACAAAAACGCTTTTTGATTTTGGTATCCACCTGCATTTTAACCATTCCCTATTTTCTGCAAACAGATTTAATCACCTTGTTTGTATTCCCTGTGGGATTTGTACCGGTACTTCTAGGTTATTTGCCGGCTATCATGCCTTTTTATCTCGGATATCAAGGACAACATGTCGGCTTCCTGGTTCCATTTTTTATTTATTTTTGTATCCTGGTTACAGAATTAGTAATGCTTGGTCGGTCAGTAAAGAATAAAACTACTACTAATAATTAATGAAGGACTGAACATTTCACAACTTTTTTACTTTGGGCCTTTATTTAAACTCTGATCTGATTTCCTCTCCCCAAACGCTGTACACCTTCCAATTCATGACTCGACAGACCCCCAAACTCTGGTAGAATCAAATTAAAGAGTGTTGGTACTTGGGACTTCGGTCCCCAATCGGAAAGAAAAAGTTCGCCTGTAGCCACCCATGGATGCGTTTACAGGCGTTTTGAAAACAGGAGGTTGCCATGGCTGGCATGGAACGATTTACCCAACGAGCGAGAAGGGTTCTCAGCCTGGCTCATCAAGAAGCTGAGAAAATGCATAAAGATGCGATCAGCACCGAACATTTATTGTTGGGACTGATCGAAGAAGAAGGTGGCGTCGCCGGGCGTGTGCTGCGCGATCTGGGCCTCGAACCCCAGCGCGTGCGCGAGATGACCGAGCGCGTCAGTGGTCTCGGTGAATCCGAACGTAAGCGGCTTGACCTGACCCCCGGGGTACCGGAAGTCCTTGAG
>JAHYJK010000055.1 GCA_019429225.1 Anaerolineaceae bacterium | reverse complement strand
CTCTTACCAACCTCGAACACCCACAAAAAAAGATGGGGCCTGTTTTAAGTATTGATCCAAAATGGGCTAGCATTTTACAAGCAAGTGGGTTTAATGTTGTGTCATTAGCCAATAATCATGTTTTAGATATGGGGGAATCAGGATTGCAGGATACACTAGAATATTGTCATTCTGCTGGGTTAAGTGTTGTTGGCGCTGGCAGGAATCTTCGTGAAGCATCCCAACCATTAATATTGGAGAAAGAAGGAATTAAAATAGGATTGCTCGCTTTTGCTGAAGTTAAATATTCAATTGCGACTGAAGCTTCTTTTGGTGCTGCTCCAATTGATCCAATATCTAATTTTTATACCATTAATGCGTTGAAACAAGATGTTGATCATACGATCATCATACTCCATGCTGGTAATGAGTTTTACCAGTATCCCAGGCCAGGTCTAGTTAAACTTTGCAGGTATTACGTTGAGTTAGGTGCGAGTGCGGTCATTTGCCATCACGCCTATGTCCCACTTGGCTATGAGGTTTATCAAGATACACCAATCTTTTATGGTACCGGGAACTTTTACTTTCCATCAGATAAGTACAAAATCGATGAATGGCGTCAAGGATATATGGTATCTCTTTCATTTTTTCGAAATTTTAAAATGTCTTTTGAAATAACCCCTTATCGATTCAATGTGGACGGGATACATGTTTTAGAAGAAAATGAGCGATCTATGTTTTTAGAAAAATTGGAGGAAAGGTCCAATATTATTCATGATCAAGCTTCATTACAGCAACAATGGGAATCTTATTGTCAAAACGAACAAATGACATATGTCCAGAATCTGTATGCGTATAATAAATTCGATCGTCTGCTGTTTCGAAATAAGGTTCTGAAACCAACAAATTTCCCTAACAGAACGCTGAAATTATTGAATTATTACCGTTGCGATTCTCATCGAGAGGCAATTATTCAAATATTGGACCAGTTTTTTCAAAAAACTAGTGCCTGATAATTCATTATAATTCTGCGAAAATGATAATCCCGTATTACTTGTTGTTCTAAGGAATTATTGGGGTTTAACAAATCACTTTCATAGTATTGTGTGTGCTTTACCAAATAAACTGCGATAGCAACGAGTTATGAAACAATATTTACAGTTTACAAACAAAATTGTTCGACTACAAAAACATAAATGGTTTCTTCTGTGCCTAAAACCTTATCGTAGATTGAGATTCATATTGAAGTATGCACAAGAAATTAGCAACAAAGAACTTAACTCAAAAATTGAAGACGTAATCTCAAAATCCCTAAGCAGCAGAGAGAGAAGATCCATTTATTTCGACATATTTCTCGCAAATATGAAATATGGCGCATCAATTTCCGATTATTTTAACTATGAATTTTTCAAGAAGACAGATGGTGAAAGAAAAGAATTCATAACCGAAGAGCATAGTCGTTGGTTGTGGTTTGCATTTAATGATGAAAAGTATCACACAATTCTGGGTGAGAAATTCCACACTTATGATAATTTACAACAATATTTTGGACGAGATTTTCTTTATATTAACAAGGATGTAAGCCAGCAGACATTTTTAGATTTTTGTCATAAGCATCAAGAAATATTCATAAAACCCAGCAAATCTTCTTGGGGTCGTGGTGCTAGAAGAATCAAAATAAATAAATTTGTTAACCTTGATGATTTGTACCATGAATGTTTGGAACAACAGATGATCATTGAAGAGGTTATAGTTCAGCACCTAAAATTAGCGGCCTTTCATCCTGCTTCCGTAAACACAATTAGGATAAATACTGTTATTACTAAAATGGGTCCCAAGATTATGAGTGCTGTCTTCAGAATGGGAAATCGTGGGTCGGTCGTTGATAACAATCACGGTGGTGGGATTTTTGCGGCAATTTGCGTTCAATCTGGAATTATATTTACACCTGGTTTTGATAAATTCCATAAACATTACGTGGAACATCCAGTGAGTAATCTGCAAATCGTGGGGTTTCAGATCCCTAATTGGGAAGAGATGAAATCTTTTGCCCTCGAAATGGTATTAATCGTGCCACAGAACCGATATATTGGTTGGGATATCAGTCTCTCAGACACATCACAATGCATTCTTGTTGAGGCAAACACGATGCCAGGCTTTATTTTACAACAAGCAGCAGATCAAATTGGAAAATTAAGCTTTTATGAAGAGGCTCTAAAAGATTATTGAAGAATAGTTTTGGTTCTGATTAGTCAGTATATGATAAACTCTCACAATAATTAAGTATCTAAATAATTTCGAAAGGCTTGTTTAAATAATGAGGTTGAAAAATTCAAGGATTTTTCAAAACCACACATGACAACTCGTTGGAAGATACATCTTGATCGGATAGTTGATCATCAAGCATTAATCATTCTATATATAATTAGACAGAAATCATGTCTTAGTAAATATTTCCGTAGCTTTCAGTTGCCATGATATATTTAATAGAGCAGAAAACCTTAAATTATTAATTATAATTAATCTATTTAAACAGTTTTCTTTAATTACTTAGTAAATAATAAACTTACTATATAATCAATTTTGCGAAGGACCCGTTTTATGATAGAAGCATATAATTTGTAATATGTCAATACTTTCATATTTAACAAGAAATTTCGCGTCGTTACAAAAATATAGGTGGTTTAATTCTTTCTTGAAGCCGTTTCGTACATTTCAATTTTTAAGGGAATATGTGCGATGGATGGTTGATAGAGAGATCAGTACATATATCGATCGTCAGATATCAAGAATCTTACCTAGTAAAGAAAGGCGCTTGATATATATCGATATAATCTCTTCATTTTTTAAACATGGGGCATCTATTCCCAATTATTTTAACTTTGAGTTCTATAGGAAATCAGATGCAGAAAGAAGTGAATTTATCACTGATGGGCAGTTGAGGCATCTGCTCTATCGTTTTAATCCCATTGAGTACTATTATATTTTTCGCGAAAAATTTCAGACATATGAAAACTTTAAGAATTATTATGGGCGGGAAATCATTTTTCCTGCAAGTGGGGTACCCCTTAAGGATTTTAAGACATTCTGCAAGAATCATGATCAGGTTTTTATAAAACCAAATCATTTATCATCTGGTCGAGGTGCCAAAATGGTGCAAATCGACTACTTGACTGATCTAGATGCACTTTATCAAGATTGTATTAAGAACAAGTTGATCATTGAAGAAGTCATTATCCAACATCCAGATTTGGCAGCGTTTCATCCATCATCATTAAATACAATCAGAATAAATACTGTGGTCACAAAAGGTGGTGTCAGAATCATGACGGCTGCCCTCAGGATGGGAAATCATGGTTCTGTCATCGACAACTTTACGCTTGGCGGTATTTTTGCTGCGATATGCATCGAGACAGGTGATGTTTCAACGCTTGGGGTTGATCATTCTCACAACTGGTATATGAAGCATCCAATGACCCATTTACAGATTAAGGGTTTCCATATTCCGAAATGGGAAGCTATGCTTGATTTCGCCAAGGATTTGGCATTAGTGATTCCTCAAAACCGGTATGTGGGATGGGACATCAGTTTGACGAATAAAGGTGATCTTGTTCTTGTTGAAGGTAATGAACAAGCATTGTTCAATATACAGCAAGCAGCAGATCAAATTGGGAAAAAGAGAATTTACGAAGAGGCGCTTAACGACATTTAAACGATACCTTAATGTGTTGTGTTCTTTTCATTGCCTGAGTCAAAGTCATCGTGGGAATTATTATAATTATTAACTCAACCAACTTTAAAATTTTCGGCGCTTGTTTACTTGGATTGAAAGTGCTTATATAATTATTCTTACTTTAGGAAACATGTCATTTTTTTCCATTATTGTGAAATGAGTGAACATTCTCTTTTGGTTTGGATATTTGCCAATATTCCACAACACAGGATGATTTAACAAAATTAATGAAATCAATACTATTTATTGGTGCCGGTTTTCTTCAGGCATTTATTATCAAAAGAGCAATGGAGTTGGGGTATCGAACAATCTCAATTGATAAAAACCCAAAATCGGTAGGGTTTAAGTTTGCAGATGAACATGAAGTCGTTGATATTATTGATGTAGATGCTTGTTTAGCATATGCCCACAAAAAGAACATCGATGGTGTCCTAACAGCCGCGACGGATTATGGTGTGCTTTCAGCTTCAAAAATTGCGAATGAATTTAATCTTCCAGGTCTGGATTTCAACGTAGCTAATGTAATCAAAAACAAGTACAGCGTTCGTAAAATTTTGTATCAACACTCAATTGAAACCATTTCACAATTCTTCGAGGTTAGTTGTCTTGAAGATTTACGTGAACTCAGGCATAAAATTAATTATCCTGTCATGGTGAAACCTTGCGATGGTTCAGGTAGTAAATCAACCCAACGCGTGGATGATTTTGAAACACTTCAGACTGCGTGTGAGGATGCGCTCCAAGCGTCACTGATTGGTCGCGCGTTGATAGAAGATTTTATCGAGGGTGTAGAATTCGGTGCGGAATCATTTGTTTATCAGGGGCATGTAAACGTCCTGGGTGTTATGGGTAAGCGGATGACTAAACCGCCTGATTATGCAGAATTAGGCCATTACATGCCTTGCGGATTGGCCCCAGAGAAAGAAGATGAAGTTAAGACTGAAATTATTAAGACCATTAAAGCACTCAACATCAATTTTGGCGCAGTCAATATCGATTTGTTGATCACCAATGACCTCAAACCGATCATCGTAGACATTGGTGCCAGAATGGGTGGGAACTTAATTGGGTCGCATATCATCCCATCGGCAACAGGGATCGATTACATGGGCAATTTGATCAAATCCGCAGTTGGTGATGAAGTGAATATGCGGGCAAAATCCTCTATTTCACCGATTGCCACACGCCTGCTGGCGCTTAAGCCCGGAAAAGTGGTAAAACTGCCAGATTTTCAGGTCATTAGCCAGACACATAATGTTGAAATTTATCACCATCTACAACTAGGTGATCACATCAATCAATATCATAACAATCTTGATGGATGTGGCTACGTGTTGGCCAGGGGAAAAGATGTTATTGATGCTAATTTACGCGTGGAACAAGCACTGCGAGATATTGACAGAGGCATTGAGAGAGTTTGATTTTTAGCAAAATATTTGTAGCGGTAAACTCAGGAAGTGAAACTTGTATTTAAATTATTATAAACGGATATTGGATATTCTCCTGGTTGTACTGACTTTCCCGGTGTTTGTGTTGCTTTGCTTATTTGTTAGTATTTTGATCAAGCTTGATGACGATGGATCAATATTCTATCAGGCTGACCGGATAGGGAAGGACAGTAAGATTTTCACCATGTATAAATTTCGCACCATGAAAATGGGGGCGCCGCATTTATTGAACCCCGATGGCAGTACCTACAATGCTGAAGACGATGAACGTGTGACAAAAATTGGAAAATTTTTACGGAAGACGAGCTTGGATGAATTACCACAACTCATCAATGTATTAATGGGGGAGATGAGTTTTGTAGGGCCGCGTCCAAGTCTGGCCGGTGCGCTTGGCACCTACCAGGATGATGAGATCGACAAGATGAAAGTTCGACCAGGTATCACCGGTTATACTCAGGCCTATTTTCGAAATACGATTTCTAACAGGGAAAAACGTCTAAACGATGCATGGTATGCCAACAATGTCTCGTTTTGGCTGGATTTGAAAATCATAATAAGAACTATACAGACGGTTGTTTCTCGTGAGGGGCTTTACACAAACCAATAGACTCATGAAAAAGTGAAAGGATTTCATCAAAGTTTCTGCTCACTTTATGTGATTCTTGGATTTTAAAGAAATTTATATAATTTATGAAACTTGGAATCGCAGCAATCCACAAGAATTACATTGGCGTATCACGCCATGAATTGATTTCGGCGTTGCAAGACTTGGGTTACACTGTTTCTTATCTCGGTCAGGGATCGGATAAGGAAGACCATCCTGACTTCAAAAACCTTGATGTGTGCTTTGTTGATCTTCCCATTGAGAGGGTAAATGTTAATCCAGTTTTCGAACTTAAAACTCTATTTGAGATTAGAAAAAAACTTAAAAGCATTAATCTTGATTCGTTAATTATTTATGGCATCCGGACATTTCCAATAATGGCGCTTGCTGGAAAATTGGCGGGTGTTGAAAACATCATTTGTATTGTTAATGGGACAGGTCGTCTATTCTTTTTGGATGGCGTTTACGGTTTTCTTGTTAGATTAGTTTCGTTACCGATGTTATGGCTTGCCTTCCTTATGGCTGATTTTGTCTTTTTCCAAAACCCTGATGACCTGGCATTGATTAAAGGCAAACACCTATTGTGGAAACAAAATTATGGTCGTATAAATGGTTCGGGTGTAAATCTCGAGAAATTTCATCTTGTGCCGCTGGAAACAAACCCCATATTCACTATGATTTGTCGGGTGACAGGTGCCAAGGGTGTTAATGAATATATCCAGGCAGCACTAACCGTGAAAGTATTGTATCCTGAGGCAGTTTTTCAATTGATTGGTCGAATGGACGACCGAGATCAGAGTATTAATCAGCAAACATTCCATAAAGCTGTCCAGAAAGGGATTGTTCAGTATATTGGCCGGGTTGATGATGTGAGGCCATACATTACTAAAACCAGGTTCTACGTGTTACCTTCTTATTATGAGGGTACACCCAGATCGGTTCTAGAAGCAATGGCTATGGGCAGGCCGATTATCACGACGGATGCACCTGGCTGCCGTGAGACAGTTGTTGACGGTGTAAATGGTTTCTTAGTCCCAATCCGGGATGCCGATGCACTGGCTGATAAGATGATCTGGTTGATCGAACATCCTGACGAGGCTGCCAGGATGGGGGGGGAATCACGGCGAATTGCGGAAGAAAAATTTGATATTTACAAGATCAATGAAAAGATCATTCAGAAATTATTGTCGTAAATAATAACAAAAATTTTACTGGATTTTTCTCTTGGCCAAAACGATAATAATTCTCTACATCCGTTAACCTTCTTCAGAGTGGAATTGTTGTTTGATGGTTGTTGACTTTTGCTATCCCAGAAAAAATTATTAATGTTTCAGGTGTAAATAGAGGATCATTAACTTCAGCCTATGATTAGATCAGCATTATTAGTGAAAAAAGGTTTTATCAGTTTATTCCTTTATGCACTGTTTATAATTATCACGCCATTTTATTTTTGGCGCAGCGGCGTCCCACAAATTGCAGACTTTGTATTAATGCTGCTGGTGATCACATTTTTTATAAGAAAGAGGTTTGTGATCTCAGGAATATCAGCATCGCGTAATTTTCTGCTCACTGGATTTATTTTTTCATTTTATGTGGTGTTTGTAAATTTAATTTGGGCACTGATCTTGTCAAGCACAGATTTATTCCTGTTGCGTTCGTCTTATTATATTTATAATATTTCCGTGTGTATCATTGTGATCGGGTTATATGCCGATTACCGCGAACAGTTTATTGAATTTACCTACAAACTAATTTGGGCATCCCTCACCATTCAATGTATCCTTTACCTCATTCTGGGAGGGTTTTCAGGATTGCGAACAACGATATTTTTTAATAACCCCAACCAATTGGGTTATTTTGCATTGTTAGCTGCCTGTATAATTCTGTTCGCAAGTTCTAGAATTCAGATAAAATTATTCTTTGTAATTTCTGGTTTGATTTTCGCATTTTTCTTGATTGCTGCCTCACAATCTCGTGGTGCAATCCTCGCATTTTTAGGCCTGGTGTTATTGTTTCTGATGTCAAAAGGAAGAAAGGATATCAAGAAAAAGGTCTATTCTGTGTTTATTATCGCGGTTTTATTATTCGTCATAATCTATCAAACCACCACTTTAATCCAAGATAATCCACTGATACAAACTATTCAAAGGCGTATTGAAAGTATCGGTTCAAGGCCTACGGACAGTTTAGAGGGTAGAGGGTATCATCGTATCACAGATTATCCAGAATACTGGATCTTCGGCGCTGGTGAAGGTGAATTTTCAAGATTTGGTTCAAGAGTAGAATTCCATTCAACCATCGGAAACATTCAGGTATCCTATGGCATCATTGGATCCTTTTTATTCTTTCTGATTTTGTTTTTCAGTCTTAAGAACGATCATTTTATCAACTGGTATTCAGTTGTCACGATTCTGTTCTATGGTTTAACCCACAACGGGATCAGGAACAGCTTATTCTGGATTCTATTAGCGTTAATGGCATGTGGTTGTGGTGCTCTTCAGGAACATTAGTCCAGCATTAAAACATGCAGTATTTTCGAGTAGACAAATAATCCCCTAACCAACTATCATCAATTGAGCCATCGAAATTTCTTAATTAAATCTTCATTAATATTAATGGTTTTTAGCCTGATCAGCAGTACATCAGGCTTTATCAGGGAAATCTTAATTGCAGCAATATTCGGTTCAACATGGCAAACCGACGCCTATTTTGTGGCTATCACAGGGGTGCAAATTGTTAATCTGCTTTTAGCTTCATCACTCAGGACGATTCTGATCCCCATATTAACTGATGTTGAAGGTGCCAGGGGTAAGAACCGTAAAATTCAGGAAACAAATAATTTTATCAATTTTGGGATTTTGACCAGCTTGGTTTTGATTGTTGTGGGGGTTCTTGCAGCGCCATTAATCACGAAAGTCCTTGCTTCGGGATTTGTGGGGGAGCAGTTCGAACTGGCCGTTTTATTCCTGCGCATTGGTATGGCCTCTCTTATCTTCAAAACTATTGTCGGCATCTACCGGGGATACCTGCAAAGTGAAGAAAGGTTTTTTGAATCTGGTCTTTCGGATGCTTCAGTCAATTTCTTGGTGATCTTCTTTTTGCTGACCATGTCTGCGCGTTTTGGTATTATTGGGTTAGCGGTTTTCAATGCTGCATCAGAATTTTCACAATTATTGTTACAGATACCGGGTTTAAAAAAGACGAGATATTTTTACAATCTTTACCTGAATTTGAAGAGCAAGCATCTCTCTCGGTTTATGATGCTTTTACCCCCGGTTTTGATTTCAACAGCCATTAATGACGTGCAGAAGATTATTGATAAAACCATTGCTTCAAATCTGGTTGAAGGTAGTATTTCTGCATTAAATTATGCTGAAAAAATTGAACGGACGATCATCAGCGTTTTTGTGACAGCTTTAGTTACTGTTTTGTTTCCGACACTTTCAAAAAAGGCATCGAATGATAACTATGATGAGATAAAACGGGTCAGTTCTTCCGGATTGAATAGTATTCTCCTGATTACATTACCTGCGTCATTGGGTTTAATGGTTTTTGCATCACCGATTGTTGAACTGGTCTATCAAAGAGGGCAGTTTGATGCAAAAGCCGCTGAGATGACGGCCATCGCTCTGGTGTTTTATGCATTAGGCATTGTTCCATTTTCATTACGAATGTATTTTAACAATGTATATTTTGCAATCCAGGATACCAAGACCCCGATGATTAATGGCGCTATCTCTGTGGGTATAAAAATCGTCCTGAGCCTGATCCTTGTGCAATACTTGCAGCATGCGGGTTTGCCTTTGGCATCAGTTATTGCCGTAGCAATCATGACGGGGTTATTAATTAAGGGGTTGAGCAGAAAAATTGGTTACAAAATTGGTAGCAGTAACATCAAGGTGTTTTTAAAATCTACATTGAGTTCGGTGATCATCGTAATAATGGCTTATTTTGCCTTTAATTATGCTATTTCTGTTCTTCATGCAAGCGTAATTGGACAATTTTTCGTACTAATAATTTCAGTCAGTATGGCTGCTGTAATTTATTCCCTCATTCTATTTGTGTGGGGCGTTGAAGAGGTCAAAACAATTGGTTTAGCTGGTTGGAATCGTATTAAGAAATTTATGTAGCAGTTGTTTCATTACTCTGTATCCGGATTTATTCAGGGTAATCATTTCAGTCTTTTCAAGCTTGTAACCTGACGATTTCCACCCGTCCTGGCTTGCGTCGCGCTGATCCTGGTGGTTTCCACCATTCCCGAACCGCTCGAGACAACGCCATCAGATTTCTCTACCTTCCCGTAGAGGAACACATTCAAGGGTGTGGCGCTGGTCAACTTCATCATCCACTTTGCACTAGGTGCCTTGCTGAGTTTCCTACCCGGACAGACTTTGGTTGGCGCTGGGTGGGTTATCCGGGGCTTTTCTGACTGGCCTTGACGCCGTGCATCCTGTTTGATCTCCTCACTGATGGGGTGGGAGCTTAATTGCTTGTAGCTGGTGGTCGGTAGTTGGTAGATGGACCTACCGCTTCCCTACAGGATTTCAAAGTTGGTAGCAATTAAGTTCTACTGACTCTGCTCTACCGACTAAGCTCTACCAACTAATGTTCATGTCCAATCAAACACGATTAATCTTCTCGATTGTTATCTTCTTTCTAGCTGCACTGGTATTGGTTCTACCCACCAGCGTGCGTGCCGCGCTGGTGCACAACCTGTGGTCACAAGCGGCGGCAAAGACGGCCTTTGGAAATGGCCAAACGCCCGCCCCGCGCCCGGATGCTCATCCGCATGCCTACCAGTGGCTGGCGCGCCTGGCTTTGCAGGATGAGGATCCAGAGATGGCGATAGGTTGGCTGTCCCAACTGGTGGAGGGTAGCGATCCATTCGCCATGGATACCCTGGCACAAGCTTATTACCAGGACGGCCAATATCAAGCTGCGTTTGCCCTGTGGCAGGAGATCGGCTACAGCGGCCGGTTGAGTGCGGCGGGGCGGGCAGCCCAAGATGAGGGCAACCACGAGCTGGCTGTCCTGGCTTACCGGGCAGCATTCGAGGTTGACCCGGTGGCATATACGCTTGGGTACAGCAGCGCATTGCGCCGCGTCGAACAATCCCCTAAAGCAGAAGCCATCCTAATCGATTCCCTCGAGACTCATCTGAGTGCTGACCAGCGCACAACCTGGTGGCGAGCTTTGGGTGACCTTTATCGCAATCAGGGAGATTGGCAAAACGCTGAGATCGCCTATCGGGCCGCGTTGCGCGAGGATAGTACAGACCAAGCCGCCTGGGTGCGTTTGGGGTGGCTGATCTACGATGAAAGCGGGGAGGCAGAGGCTGCGATGGAATATTTCAATGAAGCGATCAGGGTAGAACCTGAAAGCGGCATGGGTTACTATGCTGTGGGGCGGCTGTTGGTGCGAGAAGAGCAGCCTGAACAAGCCCTGGGTTGGTATCAAAAAGCCAGTGAAAATGAGCCCCAGAGCTTGAATAATCTTCTCGTCTATGCTAACCTACTGCGAGATACTGGCCAATTTGAACTCGCATTTATCGAATACGAAAAAGCGATCAAAGGATGGCCTGACTCCTGGTATCCCTATTATCACGTCTCCTGGGCTTACTTGCTCAATGGACAACCTGATCAGGCATTTCACGCCATCGAAAAAACCATCGAGCTCAACCCTGACAACGTCGGGACACACCTGCGTGCCGGTGAAATCTACGAAGCTTTTGGAGAGGTCGATCTGGCCTTAGCAGCTTACCAGGCTGTGCTGGATATCAACGCTAATAACACTGCTGCTTTACGTGCTATCGAGCGTTTGTCAGGCGGGGACTGACGCAGTGAAATCCTTTGCCAAAAACCTTTCCCAGCACAACTTGCGCCGGTGGGGTGTCGATCTGCTCCTGCTGGCGATGTTCGTTCTGACCACTTACCTGTACGCGCTGTTGATGGTGCGCGATCGGGTCCCCATTCCCGGTCTGATCGCCCTGGTCGCCCTGGGGCTGGCCCATTGGACCCTGGCCGGTAGGCGGAATCCCACGCCGCTAGACCTGCCCATCCTGTGGCTGCTGACCCTGCTGCCGCTCAACTTGGCGGTCAGCATCGACCGCGGCATGACCCTCACCAAGGTCACTGGTGCCCTGCTGGGGGTGGCTCTTTTCTATTTAATGGCCCAATTTGTCACTAATCGCGACCGCCTGCACCTGGCGCTGCTGGCACTGCTGGTATTAGCGCTGGGTTTGGCCGGGCTGGGCCTGGTGGGGACGGATTGGTCATCAACCAAGGTGTTTGCCCTGCCACAGGTATATAATGCCTTGCCGAGCCTGGTGGAGAGCGTGCCCCGTTCGAGGGCGGGTGGGATCCAATCCAACCTGATGGGGGGTGCGCTGGCCTTCCTGGCCCCCTTCCTGTTCAGCCTGTTATGGGACAGGGGTAGGTTCGACCTAGCGCGTGTCCTTAAATTGGAGGGCAGCTTGCGACCCTTGAAGATCGCCTACAAGGTTTTGGTCGTGCTGGCGCTGCTAACGGTTAGCTTCACCCTGCTGCTGACCCAGTCGCGCGCCGCTCTGCTAGGCGCGCTGGTCGGGGCATTGGCGGCGGCCATCTGGCATGAGCGACGCTTCCTGTGGGCGCTGCCGGCGCTGTTGGTCAACGCGCTGCTGGCCTGGCGCTTCATTGGTGCGGATACGCTGGCGGGTTTCTTCACCTCAATCGATGCCCGTGAGGGAATTACCCTGCCACTGCGTGGCGAATTCTGGGCGCGGGGGCTGCGCTTGGTGCAGGATTTCCCCTTCACCGGTACGGGGATTGGGACCTACAGTGCGCTGGTGCGGATGTTTTACCCTTTCTCAACAGCTTCATCAGCCACAATAGCATCAACCGATTTGCTCATGACCCATGCGCATAACCAGGTCATCACCATGGCCACCGATTTGGGCCTCCCCGGGCTGGTGCTATACGCGGCGCTGTTTGGGGGATTCGCGGCCATGGTGGCTTATACCTGGCGTTATGCCGATCGCCTTGCCCAGGCGGTACTGGTCGGCCTGACCTGTGGGCTGCTGGCGCACCAGGTATTTGGGGTCATGGACGCCTTCATGCTGGGCAGCAAGCTGGCAGCCCTGCTGTGGATCTTCCTCGGGCTGGGGGCCGCGTTATATGTCCACCGATGGCACATCGCCGGTCCGCGCCGGGCACCCAAGCGGGTCATCCGATCTTTTTGGAAGCAGCTCATTTCCTGGCTGTTGCTACTGGTCCAGGGCCTTGCCGGGTGGGTCTTCTTCTCGCTGCTGGCGGTGGCCTTTGTGCATACCAACACCATTGTCAGCCTTGCCCTGGCGGTGATGGGTGGCGCCGCGCTGGGCGTTTTACTGGTGGTAGTGTATGAGGCGGCGTTTTATGAGAAAGGTGTTAGCTAAAAGCTGAAAGCTGAAAGCTGAAAGCTGATAGTAACTAAGCTCTACCGATTACCGACTTTTACCTTTCACCTCAAGGAGCGCAGCGACGAAGTCCCCGAAGCGCGGAGGAGCGGGATGAGCTTCGAGCTACAAGCTAAATTCTCCCATTCCCCCCTTGACTTTCGTCATCTTTCCTCTTATAATAGAACATAAGTTCTATTCGTTAGCAGTCTCATCATGTCAGAATTTGTTGTCCCCGTATTGTCACAGTTCGTCGGGCCGAAGATCCCTCAGATATACCTTTATTCGTTTCGGTTCGTTTTTTTTTGAAACGAATACCCATGAGCATCCTGTGCGGGGTGTTTTACGCCTTGCACGTGCGGGTTGTCCCTCTCTGCTCCGCTTCGGGGATTTTGTGGTTGATAGCTAAAAGCTGAAAGGTAAAGACTGGGGACCGAATAAAGACGGAAGACCGGGGACAGGGGACCGGATAAAGACCGGGGAGCCAATCCCCGTCCTCCGTCCCCCGTCACCAGTCAATTTGCCTGAGACTATGTTAGAATAAGGTAAATTTATTAATTGTAGATTTATGATGCCAACACCCCATCTTCCCTTCGTCTCCATTCTCCTCCCTATCCGTGATGAAACGGATACCATCGAGCGCTGTCTGGCGGCCGTGCTGGCGCAGGATTATCCCCTCGAGCGGTTGGAGGTGCTGATCGCCGATGGCATGTCCGCCGACGGCACGCGCGCCCAACTCGAAGCGGTCAGCGTGGCGCATCCCCACGTCCAGGTGTTCGACAACCCCGGGCAGATCGTCTCGACCGGACTGAATCTGTTAACCTGTGAGGCGCACGGCGATGTTCTGATCCGCGTCGATGGTCACTGTGCCATCGCGCCGGATTATGTGCGTAACTGCGTGCGCCGTCTTGCCCAGGATCAGGTGGATGTGGTGGGCGGCCCCATGCGCAGTATCGGAGAGACCTTTGTCTCCGAGAATATCTCGGTGGCTACCAGCAGCCGCTTTGGTGTGGGCTATTCGGTCTTCCGCACCGAGACGGGGGTCACCCGGCAGGTAGACACAGTGCCTTTCCCGGCCCTGACCCGGGAGATGATTGCACAGGTGGGATTGTACGACGAGGAGTTGGTGCGCGACCAGGACGACGAGCACAACTACCGCATCCGCAAGGCGGGTGGGGTGGTGCTGCTGGCGGACGAGGTGCGCTCCGATTATTACAGCCGCAGCTCCCTTTGCACTCTGTGGCGCCAGTATTTCGGGTACGGCTTCTGGAAGGTGCGAGTGATGCAAAAGCACCCACGCCAGATGCGCCCGCGCCAGTTTGTCCCCTTCGCCTTTGTGCTATCGCTGATCGTTCTCACCCTGTGGGGGCTGATCGTCCCCGGGGGTTGGGTTCCCTTGGCGGTATTTGTGGGCGCTTACCTGCTGGCCAACCTGACTGCTTCTATTCTGACCGCAGCCCAACGCGGCTGGCGTTACTTACCCCTGCTGCCCCTGGCCTATACCACCCTACACCTCAGCTACGGGCTGGGGTTCTTGGCCGGCCTGGTGCGCTTCATTCACCGCTGGGGGGATCGGGAGGGAAAGGTGCCAGAGTTGCCGGAGGGGTGGGAGAATTTAGCTGGTACTAGGTAGTCGGTAGTTGGTAGTTGGTAGTTGTTAGTTGGTAGTTGGTAGCAACTAAATTCTACCGTCTCCCGTCATCCGTCCCCGGTCTTTCCCATTTTTCAACATTTATTTTAGAGCTTATGAGCACTGACCAACACACCCCCTTAGAACCATCCCCCACCTGGCGCGACTGGTTTCGCGACAGCTTCCGTGTTTGGCCGTTGGTATTGGGTGCGGTGTTAGCGGTGCTGTTCCTGTGGCTGGCCTTCCGGGATGTTCCGCTGGTTGAGGTTCGGGAGGCGCTGCGCGGGCTGGGCTGGGGCTGGGTGGGGCTGGCACTGGCCCTCTCCACCCTGGGGACGCTGGCGCGAGGCGCTCGCTGGCGGCTGCTATACTATCCCGACCATGAGCCGCAAGATGTTATTCATCTGTCGGGGGTGCTGTTCATTAGCCAGGGGCTGAATGTGTTGGTTCCCATGCGGGTGGGGGAGCTGGCCCGGTTATACCTGGTGCGCGAAGCCCGTGCGGCGCGCACGCTGGGGAGTATTGCGGTTGAGAAGCTCCTTGATATGCTGACGCTGTTGGCCTTCCTGTTGGTGCTGCCCCTGCTGGTGGGGTTGCCCAGCTGGTTTAAAGATTCGAGCCAGGGCTTTACCCTGCTGGCCTTGGGCTTATTTGGGTTGACTTTGTTGTTGTTTTTTATTCGTAAACGGCTGCTGGGTTGGCTTTCGGTATTCCTGCGTTTCCTGCCGTCCAGGTGGCACGCCCGCCTGCAGTCAATGTTGGACCAGGCTTTGCAGGGCTTAGACGTGTTTGCCTCCCCGGCCATTGGGGTGCGGCTGCAGGGCTGGTCCTTTCTGATCTGGGGGATGGGAGCAGCCGTCAACGGGATCCTGATGCGCGCCATGGGGCTGTCCCTGCCGCTGGCAGCGCCTTTGTTTTTGCTGCTGGTCTTGCAGGTGGGCATCTCGGTGCCGTCCACGCCGGGTAAGCTGGGTGTATTTCAGTATCTGGTGATCCTGGCGTTGGCAGCCTTCAATGTCGAGAAGGGCGTCGCCCTCTCATACAGCCTGCTATTGTACCTGGTCGCCTTTGGGCCCGTCCTGGTGTTTGGCGCGTTGTTTGGGGTGTGGGAGAGTTTTAAATTACGTCGAAGTTAGCTTTCTCGTGAATGACAAGTGACCACAGACTTATTAAGTCTCTGGGATTTAGAATTGGAGGAAAAAAGTGAGCATTGCTATTATTACAGGTTCTGCCGGTCTTATTGGTTCAGAATCTGCTTTATTTTTTGCAGATTCTGGTTTTGATATTGTGGGTATTGATAACAATATGCGAGCCTATTTTTTTGGGGATGAAGCTTCGACCTTATGGAATCGCCAACTTATAATAGATCGTATTGGAAAATCTTATAGGCATTTTGATAAAGATATTCGTGATCGTGAATTTGTTTTGGAATTGTTTAAAGAATATGGATCAGATATAAAAATTATAATTCATACTGCAGCGCAGCCTTCGCACGACTGGGCTGCACTTGAACCCTTTACAGATTTCACGATCAATGCAAATGGGACTTTAAATCTTTTAGAAGCAACACGCCTTTATTCACCTGAGGCTGTGTTTATCTTTACTTCCACTAACAAGGTCTATGGAGATAGGCCTAATAATTTACCGTATGTTGAGACGGACACCCGATTTGAAATCGAACCTAATCATCCATACGTTAATGGAATTTCAGAAGATATGTCAATTGATCAATCAATGCACAGTCTTTTTGGTGCTTCTAAAGTTGCTGCTGATATTTTGGTTCAGGAATATGGTCGTTATTTTGGATTGCATACAGCTTGCTTTAGGGGGGGGTGCCTTTCTGGGCCTTCTCATTCAGGGACTAAATTACATGGATTTTTAGCATATCTTATGAAGTGTGCAGTTGTTGGTACCCCCTACACCATATTTGGATATAAGGGAAAGCAGGTGCGCGATAACATCCATAGTGCTGATTTAATCAATGCCTTTTGGGAATTTTATCAATCGCCAAGAATAGCTGAAGTCTATAATATTGGGGGTGGAAGATTTAGTAATTGCTCAATGCTAGAAGCGATTCGTCTTTGTGAGGATATCTCAGGGTGTAAGTTAAATTGGTCGTATAAGGAGGAAAATCGCATGGGTGACCATATTTGGTGGATCAGCAGCCTTGAAAAGTTTATGCAACATTATCCTAACTGGCAAATTCAATATACTGTCCCCGAATTACTACGTGAGATTTATCAAGTAAATCGGGATCGATGGCAAGTAGAGATTTCTGAATGATCAATCACGGTAAAAAGAACATACTTGGTGTCCTCGTTGATGCGGTAGATTACGAGAGTGCTGTTGATCGAATTATCAAAGCCGCCATAAGCAATAACTCTTTTTCAACATCAGCACTAGCTGTCCATGGTGTTATGACTGGTGTTCATGATAGTGTGCATCGTTATCGGCTAAACACATTTGATTTGCTACTTCCGGATGGTCAACCAATAAGGTGGGCTTTAGACATACTTCATAAGGCAAATTTACCAGACAGGGTGTATGGGCCGACATTAATGTTGAAAATTTGTGAGAGAGCTGCTAAGGAAAATTTATCAATTTACTTTTATGGCAGTCGACAGGAAGTCATTGATGCTTTGGCTTCAGAATTGAGACGGAAGGTGAGTGGATTAACAATTGCGGGCAAACAACCTTCGACATATAGCAAAATTTCACCTAACGAAAAACTTGAGGTTATAAACATGATTAAGGAAAGTGGTGCCGCAATCACTTTTGTTGGTTTAGGGTGCCCACGGCAAGAAGTATGGGTATATGAGTATCGAGACTATTTATCCATGCCCCTTATTGCCGTGGGAGCTGCTTTTGATTTCCACGCAGGCTTTCTGTCGCAAGCGCCACCTTTTCTTCAGAACATCGGTTTAGAATGGTTTTACCGGCTATTACAAGAGCCAAAAAGACTTTGGAAGCGATATGTGTTTTTGAATCCTGAGTATCTATTTTTAATATTTCTTCAAATGATCAATTTAAAGCATTTTGATCCCATGTCAGGAATTGCACCCACTCAAGAGCTGGGATACGGTTAGAATAACATTAAGGATTATTATGGGCGATCATCTCTAAAATAGGGATTGATATGCCATTGTGTACCACCTAACTGGCTTTGAGTACAATTGATTATCTGTAGGATGGCTGGCATCAAACCACAGGCGCCATTATGAATGCAGCGGATCGGCATGGAGTGGTTCTACCGCCTGGTCACCGAGCCGAGGCGTTTGTGGAAACGCTACCTGGTGCATAATCCCCGCTTTGCGGTCGCTGTTATATGGGAATTATTGAAAACAAGGTTTACTCCAAACCGGTAAAAAATTTTGAGTGCTGTTTCTGTGAATGCACGATATTACCCTATGCATTATGCTCTTTATGGCTGTTTTACTCATCGAATGGGTAGAAAATTAGGCGATAGATATGAAAAAAATCTTTCAAAAGATTGGTGACAACACCAATCAAGAATCTTTAGCTTCAAAGATGCGACGCTCACGTTTTACATTTTTTTTGGATCTACTCGAAAGCGTGCCAAAGCCCATCTCCATTTTGGATGTTGGGGGAACACAAATCTTTTGGGAGATGATGGGGTTTACGAATTCGGAACAAATTCGAATTATGTTATTGAATCTAGAAATGCCACAGGTCGATCGGCCAAATTTTGTGGGTTTGGTTGGGGATGCCACCAACTTATCTGCAATTAGGGATCAGCAATTTGATGTGGTTTTTTCTAATTCTGTCATTGAACATGTGGGTGATTTTGACCAGCAAAGGCGTATGGCGAGTGAGATCCGGCGCGTCGGCAAGCGATATTTTGTGCAAACACCGAATTACTACTTTCCGATCGAGCCACATTACCTCTTTCCGGCTTTTCAGTGGCTTCCAGAATCAGTTCGCGTAGGGTTAATTCGTCGTTTTGATTTAGGTCATATCAAACGCATCCCAGATCCAACCGAAGCACGGAAGCAAGTGAGAAGCATCCGATTACTCAAAAGGAATGAGTTGCTCAGCTTATTCACCGATTGCAATTTGTATGAAGAAAAAATTTTAGGTTTTATAAAATCTTTTGTTGTTTACAGTCAGAATTGGTAGCCGGAGTGCGATTAATGCACAAAAAAATTCATTTATAAATCCCTAATTATGGATGATTGCTAACACGTCGAAAGTTTACTGCCTTATATCAATGCGGGTTTGTTTTAGGGAAGCCATGAACAAAAAAGATGACTCTTCAGCAATCTTTTCTTACCCGGTGGTCAGTGGGCCAGGGCGATCGCAAAGTAAATTGTTGACACGAAACCAAACATCCTAACCAATTGTTTATTGAAATATCGAATGAGCACCCACCCCAACCCTGAAGCAAAGCGAAACACCCGAAGCAAAGCGTAGGTGTGCACCCTACTCGAAGCGTGCTTCGCAA
>JAHYJK010000054.1 GCA_019429225.1 Anaerolineaceae bacterium | reverse complement strand
AGGAGGTATTGTAAAGAACGTATTGAAGAAGAACTGGATATGATCATATATTGGATTATTGGCAAAATCAGTCCCCACCAAACTGGCAAGATCAGCTAAAATTGGCTACGTGATCGATTACCCGCAACTGGATTTCAATAAACTCTATGAGACATTCCATGCCCCCATCAGCGACCTGGATTGTGGGAAGAAATGTGCTCCCCACAATTCACATGGAATTCCATTTTGTTGTGATATTTGCCATGCGATTCCAGCGGGTTATGACAGCGAGTGGAAATACTTGCAAAAACACACTGACCTCTGGCATCTCTGGGATAAAGACGATTGTAAATCTCAAAACGGCACTCAGGAAGTGACAATTGATGATTTACCCGAGAATATGGTTTTGTTAGCCTGTGAGGGCGTTCAACACTGCCAACGCCACTACAGGGCAATCAGTTGCCGCCAATTCCCCTTCTTTCCATATGTTACCGCGGATTTCCGCTTTATCGGGATGGCATACGACTGGGAATTTGAGAATCAATGCTGGGTGATCAGCCATCTGGATCAGGTTTCCGATATCTATCGGCAGGAATTCATTCAGACATTTGATGAGATTTTCAATCTCTGGCCAGAGGAGATGGAAAGCTACGCAATCAAATCGGAAGAAATGCGAGCAGCATTTATTCAAAAACGGTATCGTATTCCCATCCTGCACCGCAATGGCAAAAATTATTTACTCAGCCCACGAAATGAAAATATTCGGATTGCTTCTGCAATAAATTTCAGAGTGTTCAATCCTTATAGAAATGAAAAATAAATAAAGCAAAGAAGAACGATGACATCACAACCTACCTCTCTAAAACAACTTAACCGTGGCTACCTCTTTGCGCTATCAGGTGCATTCTTTTTATCCACTACGTCCATTATCATCCGGCATATGACTCTGACCTACGAGATACCCGCTCTGATTCTGGCATTCTGGCGAAATGTTTTTGTTATTGCGACCCTCCTCCCCGCTTTCTGGTTCATCAATAAACAATTATTTAAAATTAAGAGCGTTCATCTCGGATTCTTGATTGGATTTGGTTTGATCCTGGCAATCTTTAATTCTTTCTGGACACTTTCTGTTTCAATTAATGGGGCAGCTGTGGCAACTGTGCTGGTGTATTGCTCTGCTGGATTTACCGTATTGCTGGGGTGGTGGATCCTGAAAGAAAGCCTGACATGGATCAAAATTGTCGCCGTCGTGCTGAGTTTAGGGGGTTGTGTACTGGTGGCAGGTGCTTACGAACCAGCCATGTGGAACACCAATTTTGCAGGGATTGTTACAGGAGTTTTATCAGGCCTTTCCTATGCTGCATACAGTCTGATGGGACGCTCAGCTTCCCAACGTGGTTTATCCCCCTGGACTACCCTGTTTTATTCATTTGGGTTTGCGGGTATTTTCCTGCTAATTTTCAATCTCATACCAGGTGATTTTTTTATCGGCAAAGCGGAACAGGCCAGCGAGTTGATGTGGCTGGGAAATCGTTTTGATGGTTGGATCATTTTATTCCTTCTGGCTGCTATCCCCACCCTTGGAGGTTTTGGATTGTACAATGTCAGCCTTAGCTATTTACCATCCAGCATCGCCAATCTGATTGCAACCATGGAACCTGCTTTCACGGCGGTAACTGCCTACATATTTTTGGCAGAGCGATTGACAACGATTCAAGCGATTGGCGGTATCTTCACGCTGGCTGGTGTGGTATTCTTAAGGTTGTTTGAAAATAAACCATTGAATTCGAGATCAAAAAGACCAACAGAACCTGTTACTGCCCAGGAGGAGTTAAGCCATAGACGAGAACCCATTCATTAACTGGTTATTGGAATCTCCCGCAGCCACCATCCGTTATAAAACAATGCGGGAGATATTAAATCTCCCATCTGACCATTCCGATTGTCAGGCAGCTTACGAAGCCATTCAAACTTCAGGGGCTGTCCCTGCGATTCTCAGCCAGCAAGTTCAACCTGGCCGCTGGAAGTACCCCCAACATTATTACACCCCTAAATATACCAGTACGCATTGGAGCATGATGTTGCTTGAAGAGTTTTTGTGTGATCCAGAAGAACCGCGTTTTCAGGCAGCTGCAGAGTTCATGCTGAGTAATACCCAAAAAATTACAGAGGAATACACCCAAACCCAAAACACCGGTTTTACCTGTTTATTCGGAAATATCATCCGTTATTGTGTATACGCTGGAAAATTGGAAGATACACGATTGCAATCCATGATTCGTTTAACTGTCAATAGCTTGCACGGAGAAAAATGTAAATGTAATTACAACTGGAAAAAGGCATGCGTTTGGGGAGCAGCCCGATCGATTTGGGGATTAATCTCCATTCCTGAAAGAGACCGATCAGCCACTGTTGATCTGGCAATTCAAAGTAGGCTGGAATTCGTCCTTGAAAATGTGGGCCTGATCATTGACCACCAACCCAGCCAGGTTGAGAAAAAGACACATGCCATCTGGTTTAATCTAAATTTTCCTTTGTTTTACCAGGCGGATGTTCTTTTTGTTTTGAGGCTCCTTAATGAAGTAGATGTTCTTAACCACCCACTGGCTACAAAACTGATCATTTGGTTAGAATCCAAACAAAAACCAAATGGACGCTGGCAAGGAACCAGTCCTTTTCGACAACGTACTTATAAAGAATTAAGTGGACCAGAAGAAACTTCTCGCTGGGTCACATTGCAGGCTGCAACAATCCTGAAGAAAGCGAGTTTACATGCTTGATTGGCTTCAATATCTACTCATAGGGCTGGCAGCATTGGCTGGCGGGTTCGTCAATGCCATTGCCGGTGGGGGCACACTTATCACCTTTCCGGTTCTGACTGCCGTTGGATTGCCAGCCGTGGTCGCCAATATCACCAATACGGTTGCGCTCAGTCCTGGTTATCTGGGTGCCACCATCGCACAATGGAATGACCTGAAGAGCCAGAAAAAACGTTTATACCTTTTCGTGCCAGCATCCATCATAGGTGGCATTATTGGTGGTGTTTTACTGCTAAACTCCGGAGAACGCTTATTTCGTTCGCTGGTGCCGTTCCTGATTCTATTGGCGTCTGCCCTGCTGGCTGTTGCTGATCCTTTACGCAATTACATCAATCGCCGGTTAAGCTCGCGTGGTGCTTCGTTGGAGCACATTCAATTTGCCATATTACCGATTACCCTGGCAGCGGTTTATGGAGGCTATTTCGGGGCTGGTTTAAGTGTAATCGTACTGGCTGTTCTGGGATTTCTGATCAATGACTCGCTAACCAAATTAAACGCCTTAAAGCAGGCAATTGCATTCAGTGTTAATATCGCTGCTGCTATTTTCTTTGTTTTTTCCGGGCAGGTGAATTGGAGTGCGGCATTGGTGATGGCCATATTCGCCATCATTGGTGGCTCATTAGGCGGCAAACTGGCTGGCAAAATCAAACCATCCACCTTGCGCTGGACAGTCGTCAGCATCGGTGTCGTCGTCTCGATTATCTATTTTATACGTTAGGTTCAGTTTCCCTTACATCATTAAAGATGGGTAAAAATTCGCTGGAGCTCTTCTTTCCATGACCTTTTCAGCATTGTAAGCAACCCGGAAAAGAAGATGCTCCTGCCAATGTTTTGCCATGGCCTGTATACCCACCGGCAATCCACGCGAATCGTAACCAGCCGGGAAGCTAATGGCCGGTAAGCCTGTCAGATTGCCTGAAAACACATACCGCATGTACTCAGTATCCGTGGAAAGATCCGACCAACCCAGTGATGGATTTTCCAGTGGAAATGGTTGGGCTGATTTTGCTGTACCAGGGGATAAAATCACATCGACCTTTGTAAATAATTGTTCAAAAGCAGCCATGGCTCTGGTGCGGTAGCGTTGTGCCTGCAAATAATCATTGGAGCTCATCTCTTCCCCCAGAACAAGGCTTAAACGAACCGCTTCAGCCATTTCTTTGCGCTGAGCTTTATACACCCGCATACACATGGCCATTTCGGACAAAATGGTTACTGCATGGGAGATGCGCATCTGATCCAATTCTGGAATTTCTATTTCCTTGATGGCAGCCCCTCTTTTTTCTAATTTTGATAACATTTCTTTAAACACCAAAACCACATCTGGATCAGCATGTTCATTCCACTCTGGGTAAATCCCAAACCGTAATCCTTCCAGATCGGGTGTATTCCACCCTTTCAAAGTCACAGCAGGTTGAACCAGGCTATTCGCATCTTTCGGATCTGGTCCAGCGATGATCGAGTACACCAACGCTGCATCATAAACGCTGGCAGCCAAGGGACCTAAATGAGCTACACTCCAGCACAATGGTGCTGCCCCATACTCGCTCACTCTGCCAAAGGTTGGCTTTAAACCAACGACACCACACAACGTGGCAGGGATGCGAATCGATCCACCACCATCCGCGCCCATCGCCACCGGAACAATGCCTGCTGACACCGCTGCAGCTGACCCACTGGAGCTACCGCCTGTATCACAACTACGGTCAAATGGGTTTCGTACCGTACCATGATGAACATTCATGCCATTCGGTGCAATTCCAATCTCGTGCATGTTTGTTTTTCCAACCAGCAATGCGCCGGCAGCTCTCAAGCGTGCAACCACGGTGGCATCCTCTTTAGCGGGTTGTTTACCCAAAAAGGCTGTTCCAACTGTGGTGGCGAAAGGCAGCATATCGATTTCATCTTTAATCGCAACCGGCACCCCATCGATGGGGCTGAGAGGATTTCCTTCATTTATTCGTCGGGTGGCAGCCTCCGCCTGAGAGAAGAGGTCGTCCCGATTTAATGCCACGAAAGTTCGCAAAGGTTGTTCTCCCTGCTCTGAGCTCTTGATATTTCTAATCACCTGTTCAGCCACTTCCAGAGGGGTTATTTCAGCGTTCTGATATTTTAGGGAATAATCCAGGGCGGTTGGATAAGGCAAATTCCATTCTGAATTTGTTGGTTCAGTCATTTCAACCGGTTCCTCTTCATCAGATAAAGGTTTTACCAGCGGATAAAAAGTTGGTACATCATCCACATTTAATGCACGGATTTTTGGTATGCCACCATTCTCTAATAAAGAATTAAGTAACAACAATTTTCCAAATGGCGTTTCGATTAGATTGGCAAAAATAGAGAGCATATTGCCAGTCAATTTAGGTAGTTTCAAAGATTTTAAATTATAAGAACCCATGGTTTTTCCTTTTATTTTCTCATGAAAAGAGTTGGACCTTCTTTGGATATAATCAATAAATCATTCTAGCATAGACATTTCTATTCCATAAATGATTTTGATATTCTTTCTAGGTTTGGGGTCAAAGGTCTGATTTTTGGTTGTAATCCATATTTAATCTTGTATATTATCGTATTGTGAATCTAAAATTTTGATATGATTGAAGAAATAATGATATCCTCTCAATAATTAGCAGTTAGGGTGTTTTTAACGGGCGGACACCCCCCAAAAACCTCCACTTACCCAGATTTTTGAGATGATACAAATAATTGATTTATTAACTTGATACTATGCAAAAAAAGACCAACGCCAAAGGAGATCCAATGACTGCATACGTAATTGTCGATATAGAAGTGATTGATCCTGTTAACTATGAAACCGTAAAAAAATTAACACCAGCGATTGTTGCAAAATATGGGGGTAAATATTTAAGCCGGGGCGGGGTCACCCAAGTCATAGAGGGCGATTGGCAACCAAAACGACTGGTGATCCTTGCCTTCGAGAATTCGGATCATGCCAAAACCTGGCTTAATTCCCCTGAGTTTGCCCCTATTAGAGAGATGCGGGCAAAAACAGCCATCACGAGGATGGTGTTAACAGAGAGTGAACCTGATTTAATCCCCGAATAAAACCAAGTCATCCTTGCAGTCATACAAATAAATCACACCTTTTTGGGACTGTTTCAAGAATCGTGGAAGTGTTATTGTTATTACTGAATAACATGGACACGCTCAACTCAAAATTTCGAGAACCAATCAGTGCATTAACACATCTTTTAGCGGCAGTGTTTTCTTTTTTTGGCTTGATCGTGCTTGTTTATTTTGGATGGGATGATATCCAAAAATTAATCACATTTATCATTTACGGGTTCAGCCTGATATTGATGTTCACAGCCAGTGGCACGTATCATATGGTGATTGCGCGTGATTCCATCATCTTGAATTTACGAAAATTGGATCACTCTGCCATATATTTACTCATTGCCGGGACATATACACCCATCTGTATTTATTTTTTTAATGGTTTCTGGCAGTACGGCATGCTCATCCTGATCTGGAGTCTGGCCATTATTGGAATAATTGTTAAATTATTTGTGATCAATGCCCCCCGCTGGACAACTGCCGGAGTATATCTGGTCATGGGATGGCTGGCCATCATGGGCGTCCAGGAGATTCTGCGCACAATGCCGACTGCTGCCATGATCTGGTTGGTTTTGGGTGGATTATTTTACTCTCTGGGTGCCATTATTTATATAACAAAGTTTATGGATTTATTTCCGGGAACATTTGGATTTCATGAGGTCTGGCATATTTTTGTGATACTGGGAGCTTTGAGCCATTACTTTGTTATTCTCAAATTTATTGCACTGGGTTAAATTTTTTTCATTCCACTACAAACCATATTCACTTAATCGAATTTTTGATTGATCGATCATCGGTAAAACTAAATTAATCAGTTCATTTTCATCTTCAGGCAGTTGATCCGATTGCTTTGATAATTTATCCAACCATCTGAGTTCAATGCGGCTGAGCGATAATTCTTGATTGGAGGAAGCTTTTCGTAAAATTTCCAATGTAGCCAAGGCTGCACGCCTTGTTCGCAAATAAGGAGTTGCCTCAGCGATAATTTCTTTCGATAGAGCAAGAACAACCGAAGGCATCAAGACAAATGCCTGAGGATCCAGCAGAGCATCCGATTCGACCATCCAATCCCGGAGAATCCGTGCTGCTTGAGGTCCATGCCCCGAGGCTACATTCATTACCCGGGTGGCGTATATTAATTGCTCCAATGAAACTGTCGGTGCCATTCCACCCAAAAGTCGCACATTATTTATTGATTCATTACTCCATAGATCCGGAACCGCTCTGGCGATATTGCCTACCGGAGATAAATGCGCGCAGGCTGCTTCTGATCCTTCCATGGAAATTGGATAGCCTGTAATAGCTTTAATGTATGGGCCTTCGTATGCACAATCTTTACTGGGGCCGACAGCACCAGCTTCATAAGCGACCAGACTGCGGGCAACAGCCAACACGCGAATCAGGGCTGCCCATACCCGAGGGATAAAACGCTGTTCTGCCAGAACCATGGCTGTATTGGCAAATCCACAGGCAGTGTCTCCAGCTGGAATGCTGCCCGACTCTCGGGAGATATTGGAGATATTGGTCCATAAATCTGCCATATCCCGACTTGCCAGGATGCCCAACGAAAAAACGGATGTTAGCAGATCACCCTGAAGAATTGCATCATCATGAATTTCTTTGCCGCCTGTTGACTCAATTGAAAGCATGTCCGCACCAGCGCGTGCACATAATTCAAATGAGCGATACATATTATCCACGAATTCGCCATTCCTCATAATTGGAGGACGTGCAAATTCGCGAATATCATTGGGTGTGACTCGTAAACCTACCGGAATGCCGTATTTTAGCTGAAGATTATCCAATTCCTCACGTAAAATGGTTGTGATTTCAGCTCCCCATTCCGGGGTTAGTGTAAGATCTGGTAAGAGCTCAAACTCAACAATCAGCCCTGGAATGTTGAGTTCAGCTGCACGTCTGGTGGCGCCAGATATCATTTCCCAATATTGGTTGCGCACTTCTTCCATACTTGCCTTTTCAATAATCATTCCTGGAAGTGTAAAATTTAATTCCGGGTAAACAGTACCAGCACCAATCATCATTCCATTTTTAAGGGTTAATGGGTTTGGGCATCGTCCAAAAAGGAAATCATCTATTGAATCAATTGCCAATTCTTTGTATTCACGCATAATATCTCCTTTACCTTAGTTTTTTTGGCAGAATTAATAAAAAACAATGAAAAATTAGGATGCTTCTATCATACACAGAATTGACAACGTTGTCAATTCTGTGTTCAGTGAAAGTTTAGTGAATATATATGAATAATTTTCCTCAGATTGGAATCTACTGCTAGAATGAGATCAGGGAAGCAATAGCTTTCAATATTCAGGAGCAAGTTAATGAAGAAAGAGCGGGTAGTCTTATTGGGTGCATCAGGCACAATGGGCTTTGCTGCTTTTCAGGAATTATGGAAAAAGCGGGGACAATACGAGATCGTGCTGCTTTTACTGCCGGATATTCGTGAAAAACTTATATTCAAACCATTTGAAATCTTAGCCAACATTAAGTCAATTCCTGGCAAAGGGAATGTACAGGGTGACGATTTGAAGATTATCTGGGGGGATGCCGCAAATTTTGTAGATGTCCTGCAAGCCATTGATGGTGCTGATTGGGTTTTAAATGCCATGGCGTATATTTCGCCCATGGCAGACTACTATCCCAAAAATGCCTATGCAGTCAATGTGGATGCTGTTAATAATGTAATAAAAGCGATTCTTGCCCAGCCAAATGGCAAAGAGCATATTCGATATATCCATACCGGAACAGTCGCTGAAACGGGAGATCGACAACCACCCATTCATTGGGGCCGAACGGGTGATCCGCTCAACCCCTCCGTATTTGATTATTACGCTATCACTAAAATTGCCGGTGAAAGAGCAGTCCTCGAATCCGATTTACGATATTGGGTTTCGCTTCGAATGACCTACATTATTCCGACTGACTTTAAACGTTACATGAAGTTACAGGATCCCATCATGTTCCATATGCCCTTGCATACCTGCATGGAAAATATCAGCAATCGCGATGCTGGTTTTGGTCTGGTTAATGCGCTCACTATTCCCAAAGAATCGGATTTCTGGCGCAAGGTCTACAATATGGGTGGTGGTCCGGGAATGCGAACAACTGCTTTAGCCTATATGAATCAAACCTACAGAATGCTGGGATTATCCGGTTGTCATAAAGTGAATGATCGCAATTGGTATTCTTTACGGAATTTTCATCTGCAATATTATCTGGATAGTCATATTTGTAATCAATATCTGCAGTATTGGCGCGATTCAATGGATGATATCTGGCTTGCGCTTCAAAAAAGTATGCCTTTATCGCTCAAAACCCTCTCTTTTTTATGCAAAACATCCCCGATCATACGGAAATTGGTCGAAAAACAAACGCACTCCCTGTTTAAAATTCTGGTTGAGCATCATGCCAATGGAACACGAAACTGGTATCTGAATAAAAAGGATCAAAGAATTTTTGCATTTTTTAAGGATTATGAAACCTATGAAGCTATTCCGGATTGGGATCCAGTGGATTCTGGCACAGACATCCAGGCGGTGCAACAAATCCTGGAACATGGCTATGATGAGAATAAACAAAATTTATCTCTAACGGATCTTCAGCACGTAGCACATTTTCGTGGTGGAGAATGTATTTCGACTGAATGGGATGGCAATCTTTATTACACACTAAAATGGCGCTGTGGATTTGGACATGAATTTCCAGCCAAACCATTCACAATCCTGAAAGCGGGACATTGGTGCCCGGTCTGTGTTAATCCTCCCTGGAACGGAGATGAACAGGCTCGGAAAAATCCTTTTTTTGCGCAGGTTTGGTATGCAAGTCATGAACCAGCCGAAAACAATGCTTACAGCATGGAATCCTTCGAAGATATAGCCGGAGCCGATGAGGTTTTCAAAAATCGAAAAAATTAATCATCAGTTGTGCTGATATCTTTTTCATACACTCGATATCGGCGATAAGGTTTAGCACCCAGTTTGATAATCGCATTATTCATGGGATCATTATCCTCAAGCACGTAATTGATCTCCATCCTTATGTCCTGTGAATAAATTGAATCATATAGTGCCCGGTACAGCAGACTATCAATTCCTTTTCCCTGGTAGGCAGGAACTACACCCAATGCAAACATACGGTATTGGGTTAATCGCGGAATCCTACGTAGCAATTTATGCCAGCCAAATGGCAAAAGTCGTCCATTCAAACCTTTCAGCAACACATTGATATCCGGAATGGCGATGGCAAAACCGATCTTCTCTCCTGCCAGAAATCTACTGCCAGATCATCAATGAAGGCAGCAATACGCCCAATTACCTCTCCATTCTCAACCAATAGAAATAATTGATAACGGCAATGGTCTAAAAAAGGATTGCGGATCGGATTAAATTGCCCGTCGATTTCATCACGCAATGGAGGAATCCAGGCGGGTGTTTTTTGGTTTGATTCATAATAAGGAATAAAAAAACCCCACCTTGCGATGGGGTCTTCTGGTTTCAATATGAAATTGAATTACAGGACTACGACGTCGGCAGCCTGTGGGCCTTTTTGTCCAGTTTCAATGGTGAATTCAACTGCCTGGCCTTCTTCTAAGGTTCGGAAACCTTCATGAGTGATCGCTGAATAGTGCACGAAAACATCCGGGCCTTCTTCGCGAGCCAAAAAGCCATAGCCTTTTGTTCCATTAAACCATTTTACTGTACCTTTTACACGTTCTGACATTTTATAACTTCCTTTATTCTTTCTAAAAATTTTTTTCTTTGTTAAACAGCGTTGGTTTAGTAACGCTGGGTTCCACTACCACCACGTGAGTTGCGGTTTCGATCTCGGGGTCCGCCCTGGTTACCACTATAGCCGCCACCACCGCCGCGTTGTCCAAATCCGCCTCTGCGTTGTCCACCGCCACCAAAATCTCCTCGGCGACCTTCTTCTTTTGGTCTAGCAATAGAGATGCGCAAATCGCGATCACCCATTGTGTAACCATTATATTGATTGATTACTTTTTCAGCTTCTGCCTGTGAACTCATTTCCACAAAAGCAAAACCTTTTGAGCGACCTGTTTCGCGATCTTTGATCACTGCTACAGAGGTCACCGTACCCGCGTTGGAGAAGAGAGTGTTTAATTCTTCTTCTGTTGTCGCGTAGGACAAATTCCCAACATACAATTTGTTTTCCATTCTTCCTTGTATCCCTTACACCGGTTCATACCGGTAAAAAAAATTTACCACTGACATTCAGGTCCAGCGGCAATTGCTACGAGCCTTACTTACAGGCAAATAGAGTATAACACACATCTCTGAATTGATGTCAAGGAAAATAAAGAAATTGTGGAGGTGTTTTGTATTATTATGATAAATAAGGATAATTATGCTAACATGCTTTTTGGTTTGATTATTTTCATTTGAATGTGAATTGATCAATTTCTTAATTTGTTTTAATCTTTGTAAACATTTTTCAGATTAGAATTAATTTTGGGAAATTTAAAAAAAGAGGGAACATGTCGATTATTCTTGACCAACTAACAAAACGTTATGATGGGCTTCCGGTAGTAAACAATGTCTCATTGGAAATTGAAAATGGAGAATTTTTTGTTTTACTTGGTTCCAGTGGAAGTGGTAAAACAACAATTTTAAATCTTATCGCAGGATTAACAGGACTGGACAAAGGTCGAATTCTTCTCCATGGGCGAGATGTTACTTTTTTGCCAACACAACAAAGAAGAGTCGGATTTGTGTTTCAAAATTATGCATTATTCCAGCATATGACGATTGCAGAAAATATTGAATTTGGATTAAGTATTCAAAAAGTTCCCAAGTCCCAAAGACAAGCACGCCGAGACGAATTACTGGAATTAATCGGAATGTCTGGATTGGGGACTCGAATGCCTAAACAATTATCAGGTGGGCAACAGCAACGCGTTGCATTAGCACGTGCACTCGCACATGAGCCAGATGTCTTGTTGTTGGATGAACCATTGGGTGCTTTGGATGCAAAAATACGACAGGAGCTTAGACGATCTTTAAAGACAATCCAACAAAAACTTAATGTTACAACCATATTGGTCACCCACGACCAGGAAGAAGCTTTTGATCTGGCAGACCGTATTGCAGTAATGAGTTATGGACGGCTTTTGGAAGTAGCTTCCCCAAAAGAACTATATCAAAAACCGAAAACTGAATTTGTCGCTTCCTTTTTAGGGTCAGCGAATTTATTGGTTGGCCGTGCTTCCCAGGGGAAGATTTTTATAGGACCACTTGAATTTCCAGATCGGGATAAAAATAAACGAAATACGGATCCTGAAAGAGTACAAGTTCTTTATCGGCCAGAAGATGTGACCCTTGCCGCTGCTAAAGATGAATTAAGTGATTGTGTGTTAGGTTATGGAACTGTTGAAGAGATTAGTTTCGGTGGTGCATTAGAATCTGTTCGGGTAAAATTACCATCCATTTCAGGTGTACGTAATATTCACCCTCCTGTTGAATTTGGAAGCGAATTGATTATCGTTGATTCCATCCGCTCGCCAGAAGAAGCGGAACGATATCCATTAAAGGTGGGCGATCAGGCTTGGGTAGGTATTCATCGAATTCATACTTTAGAACATCCTGGCCTTAGTTTTCTATTACCTATAGATGGGACTCCATTAATTCAAGAAACCATCACACTGGCAGGACAAATCGCCAGACAAGCTCAAGCACGTGTCACATTATTGGAACATTCAAAAAATGATTTGGGCGATGATCTTATCCTTCAGGAAGCACGCAAACAACTTGGTAGTGGATTAACAACACCTCAAACTGTCTCTATGAATTTTAGTCTGCCCGACTCAGTCTCCAAAATGGTAGAAAAGCAACCCCATGATGTTGTGATATTGGGTTTTGATCCAAACAAAGACCAGAAAATTATTGAACAAATCTTAAATTCCGGTAACCATCATTTATTACTTGTTCCTGGAAAACAATCTTTACCCAATAATGTGTTGGTTCCTGTGGCAATAGGAGAACCCGGAAAAGATGATATTCAATTTTCTGGACGTTTATTCCGCCATTTAGGTGCAGAAATTACTTTATTAACGGTTATTTTAAGTGATCAAAAGCAAGAAATAATGCAGAACCGGGCAAAGAAATTTTTGGAGGATGGTGTAAGAACTTTGTCAACGATGGGTATTCAAGCTAATTATTTGATTAAAGTGGGAAAACCCTTGGAGGAAATCACAAAAGAATTAAACTCAGGAAAATTCAATCTATTGACCCTGGGATCCCCCCTTTCTGGAAAGAGTGGGCAAATTTCGTTGGATGGTCTTGTCTGGCAGATTTTAATGTCTAATTCGAAATATGCCACATTAATTGTAAGATCACAACAAAATAACAGGCGCGATATATTATTAAAAGAGAATGATATTCCTCACATTTTGGAAGGAGTCAGATAATGAATCTAAATTATAGAATGAAAACCTACAAGAGACTTTTCTCATACATCTCGTTATTCTTAGTGACTGTGATAATCACGAGTTGTTCTGGGGGGAATACGAATATCGATACTTCTACTCGAATTGTTCTTGCAGCATATACAACTCCTCGTGAGGCATATCGAGAAATTATTCCTTTATTTCAACAAAAATGGGAAGCAGAAACGGGGCAAAAAATCATATTTGAAGAATCTTATTTAGGTTCTGGTGCACAATCACGAGCAGTGGTAGAAGGATTTGAAGCTGATATTGCCGCTCTTTCACTGGAAGCAGACATTACCAGAATTGAAAAAGCAGGATTGATCACTCATGATTGGCGAAGTAAACCGTTTAATGGCATGGTCAGTACTTCCATTGTGAGCTTTGCTGTTCGAACAGGAAACCCGAAAAATATTCAGGATTGGGATGATCTGGTAATGCCTGATGTGAATATCCTGACACCCAATCCAAAAACCAGTGGAGGTGCGATGTGGAATATTTTAGGATTATATGGGGCAGCTAAACGTGGTTTTGTCGAAAATGTAATTCCAGAAGATGAACAAGCTGCCCAGGATTTTTTCCTTTCCGTTCTAAGAAATGTCAGCGTGATGGATAAAAGTGCTCGCGAGAGTATCACAAATTTTGAAAAGGGAGTAGGTGATGTGGCGATCACGTACGAAAACGAGGTACTCGTCGGGCAACAAGCTGGTCAGAATTATGAGTTGGTGATTCCCCGTTCGACTATCCTGATCGAAAATCCAATTGCCTTGATCGATCAAAATGTGGAAAAGCATAAAAACCGGGCAGTTGTGGAAGCATTTGTGGAATTTTTATTTTCCCCGGAGGCTCAAGAAATTTTTGCCAAACATGGTTTGCGATCTCCGGATCCAATAGTCGCTGAAAGATTTACAAATCAGTACCCACCGGTTGAAGATCTGTTCACAATTGAGTATTTTGGAGGATGGGATACCGTTATGGTCGAGTTCTTTGCTGACAATGGTATTTATGATCAAACTGTTCTCAGATGGCAAGGATCAAATCAATGAGTTTAACTTCTATCAATCAACAAGTTAAACCAGTCAAATCTACACCTTGGGGTAGATACAGTATTCGTTCTCTGGCTTTAACTTACCTGATTGTTTTCTTAATCATTCCAATTCTCGTGATATTTCAGGATGGCCTTAAAGAAGGACTTTCGGGGTTGTGGTATCAGATTACTTTACCAGCTGCACTACATTCTCTAAAACTGACCTTATGGACATCAGCCATGATGACAGTTATTAATACGTTTATGGGTACTTTGACTGCCTATGTGATGGTTCGTTACGTTTTTCCTGGAAAAAATCTTCTCAACGCAATCATCGATCTTCCTTTGGCAATTCCAACATTAGTAACCGGTGTGATGTTGGTGATTATGTTTGGTCCGCAGGAAGCATTGGGATCCTGGTTTAATTCAAATCTTGGGATATCTATCATTTTTGCACCACCAGGCATAATTCTGGCTTTGCTATTTATTACCTTCCCATTCATTGTCCGATCTGTCCAACCTGTGCTATTGGAAATGGATCGCGCCCAAGAAGATGCAGCCGCGACTCTGGGCGCGAGCAGCTGGTCTATTTTTTGGAATATTACCAGACCGTACCTTACTCTTCCAATTGCCAGCGGAGCTTTGTTAAGCTTTGCCCGTGCAATTGGTGAATTTGGAGCAATTGTGATTGTTGCGGGTAATATCCCATTACTTTCTCAAACTGCCGCGGTTTATGTTTATGGTCAAGTGGAATCAGAAAACCGGTTGGGGGCGAGCGCTGTCTCACTTGTGATGATGGCTATCGCTTTTAGTTCAATCATTTTTGTCAATTACTTACAAAAAAAATCAAAGAGGGTTGGCTGAACATGATAGAAAAATTATTTTTCTTAAATAAGAGAGAGAAATTCTATCCTGAAGCAGAAAAACCCCAAGGAAGAGGGACAATTTGGGCAAGAAGAATACTAATCTTTGTAGTTATCGCATATATTGCTGGATTGATTTTAGGTCCAATTATTACTTTGGTGATTAGTGCCTTTGAAGAAGGTTATCAAGCTGTATTGGTTGCCCTTTCACAACCTCAAGTTTTGTCTTCGATGTGGATGACATTCTGGATTGCTATTGTTGTTATTATTGTTCATGGATTTTTTGGTACAGTAGTATCCTGGGTGCTGGTGCGTGACCGTTTCATTGGCCGTGGCTTCTTGAATGGATTAATCGATATCCCCTTTGCAGTTTCGCCAGTTGTTGTAGGTTATATGCTGTTACTACTCTTTGGTCGGAATGGGATTTTTGCACCTGTCTTAAACTCACTTGATATACGAGTTGCTTTTGCTGTTCCAGGAATGGTTTTAGCTACCTTATTTGTAACATTACCTTTTATGGTTCGTGAACTTGTCCCGGTTCTGGAAGGATTAGGAATTAATCAGGAACAAGCTGCAGCTACTTTAGGAGCAAGTGGATTTCAGACATTCTGGCGGGTCACGTTGCCCTCGCTTCGACCAGGGATTATTTATGGTTTGACATTAACATTTGCCAGAGCTTTAGGTGAATTTGGTGCTGTTTTAGTTATAGGTGGGGGGATTATTGGAAGAACGGAAACATTAACAATTTTTATTTTTAGAGCATTAGATGACCGCCAATACATCAGTGCTTATAGTGCCGGGTTATTGTTAGGACTATTTTCTATTGTACTTGTATTAGGAATTGATTGGCTTCGTCGAAGAGCTGAAAATTAATACATTAAATAGGGTGTTTAGATCAATTTGCATAATTATTGGACAGGCTGTAATAATTGCTGAACGTTGACCAAACGTTGATACAATCCGTTTTGAGCCACCAATGTGGTATGGTCTCCCTTTTCCACAATATGTTTACCTTCCAGAACAACGATCTGATCGGCATTCCGGATGGTTGATAAGCGATGGGCAATCAAAATCACAGTTCTTCCCACCATCAAACGCTCCAAGGCCTGCTGAATCAACAACTCGGTTTCTGTATCCACAGAAGAGGTTGCCTCATCCAGGATAAGAATCGGCGCATCTTTAAGGATTGCCCTGGCGATCGAGATGCGTTGTTTCTGTCCTCCGGATAGTTTTATACCGCGTTCACCAATGAGCGTATCATACCCATTGGTTAGCTGTTGAATAAACTCATGCGCATTGGCTGTCCTGGCTGCTTCTATCATTTCTGTTTCACTGGACTCTGGTTTGCCAAATAACAGATTTTCCCGAACAGTGCCATGAAAAAGGAATACATCCTGCAAAACAATGCTGATTTGTTTACGCAGATCCTCTAATCCCAGGTTACGGATATCATGACCATCGAGTGAAATTTTTCCCTCGGTGACATCATAAAAGCGTGGAATGAGACTCACCAAGGTCGATTTACCCACCCCGGTTGGTCCCACCAATGCCACCACACTCTTTGCAGGAATATCGAGATTAATGTCTTCCAGAACATTTTCTCCTTCACTATAGTGGAAACATACGTTCTCGAAGCTAATTTGCCCTGGTACCGAACTATCCAACTGAATATTGCCAGGCAGGTGATGTGGCTCAGGTTGTTCCTGTAGTATTTCCGTCACCCGATCTGATGCTGCTAACGCAGTTTGGATAGATTCCCAGGCGACGCTGAGATTGCGCACGGGTTGGTAAAACAGATCCAGATAAAGAAAGAATGCTACCAGATCCGCAATGGGAAGTCCGCCCTGTACCACCAAACGACCACCAAAATAAATGACCACCAATGTGCCAATCGAAGAAGTAAACTCAACAAAAGGATGAAATGTCGCCATCAGTTTTAATGCATTTAGCAATGACTTTCGGTAATGTTCCACCCGGGAACCAACCTTTTCCAGGGCGACGGATTCTTGAGTAAATGCTTTTATTTCCCGAATACCGGATATGTTATCGTTTAAAATTGCGTTTAACTCACCCAGTTCTTTCTGGCGAAAGACGAATGCGGGTCGCACGCGTTTGGCATACAAACGTAAAGAGAAAATCACCAGCGGAATAGGCAACATGGAAAACAATGTCAGCTTCCAATTAAGACTGAACAGAACCGCCCCTACACCACCAAAGGTCAGTATATTTACAATCAATTCTGGAACCGCATGTGCAATTAATTGTTCAAATAAGTCGGTATCATTTACCACCCTGGACATCATTTGACCGGTTTGTTTATCTTCATAATAACGAAGGTTTAGGCGCTGAAGATGGTTATAGACCAATTTACGCAGGTCAGCGACGACACCCCAACCGGCTATATGCGCCATGTATGAGCGGACGAATTGCAAACCAGCGCGCAAGAGATATACCAACAAAGCGATAAGCGCTAATCTGGTAATGGTGTTAAAACTTTCCAGGTTCAAGCTGTCACTGGTTACCGTGTTGATTAGATCGCGAACAATCCAGGGGATTACTAATTGTGCACCCACCAAAAAGAACATGCTGAAGATCGTCAACACCAAAGGAATAGTATAACGGCGAGCAAATTTAAATACAAAAGCTAATGATTTCATGTAAAATCCTGTTTGTCCATCCCAGATAGCGATGTGATTATACTATCAATATTTGAGAAACTGACAAATTTTTGTTATTCTCTCCCAAAAAATTTATTTTCTCTGATATGATTGCGTCCATTGGATGGTAAGAAAGCGTTTTGCCGATGAAAAAAGGTCTCATTTTCGTATTTTCAGCGTACACTTTATGGGGATTTTTCCCTATTTATTTCAAATTTCTGCATGAAGCACCTGCGCTTCAAATTATGGCACACCGTGTAACCTGGTCTTTTCTATTTCTAATTTTTTTGATTGCCCTCAGAAAAGAATTTTCTCAAATCCTTAAATCTTTAACCAAGAAAATCGTCCTCACTTACACCATTGCTGGAATTTTATTAGCTATCAATTGGTTGACGTATGTTTGGGGTGTAAATGCCGGTTTTGTGGTAGAAACCAGTTTGGGTTATTTTATTAATCCCCTGGTAAGTGTTGTTTTGGGTGTAGTATTTCTCAAAGAAAAACTCAGAAATTTACAATGGATCCCCGTTGGACTGGCCACAATTGGTGTGGTTTACCTGGCTATTGATCATGGATCTCTCCCCTGGATTGCCCTGGTATTGGCATCCACATTTGGCACGTACGGATTAATTAAAAAGATTGCTCCCTTACCTTCCATTCATGGATTAACGGTCGAAACGGGGGCTGTACTTATCCCTGCGCTGTTATTTTTACTTTTTGTCGAATTCAATGGCAGTGCTGCTTTCGGACATGCCAGCCCGCAGACAACTTTTCTACTGGCTTTATCTGGAATTATTACCGCCATCCCATTAATTTTCTTCGCATCCGGTGCACCAAAAGTTCCCCTGACAACGATCGGGATTCTACAATATATTGCCCCAACCATTCAATTCTTGATCGGTATATTTGTCTATGACGAACCTTTTACCACTGGACAACTTGTTGGGTTCGGTATTGTCTGGATTGCCCTGATCATATTCTCCGTTGAAGGCATGCTGAATGGCTATCGCACTCATCACGTGCTCAAACCTGTTTAGATAAGGGTAGTCGATCAAAACTGATACCGCGCTCAGACAAATGGTGAATGAACCTGTCTGTCACGCAAAAAAGGAAATGACATGATCAGCGTTGAACAAGTAAAAGAAGTCAATCCAGAGATCGTCCAGGCGATTCAGCAACTTTTTCCACAATTGACACAATTCAGCCCTATCCCTGATGAAGATGCTATTCAAAAGATGGTTTATTCTCAAACCACCAGTTTGTGGATAGCCAGAAATGCAGGTGGGAAAATCATTGCTATGTTAAGCCTGGCGATTTACAGAACAACAACCGGCATGCATGCCTGGATTGAGGACGTAGTTGTGGATCAAA
>JAHYJK010000053.1 GCA_019429225.1 Anaerolineaceae bacterium | reverse complement strand
ATAAAATCAAATAATTTTAAAGTGGATTTGATTCTTTTTATCCACCACTTATATCGATCTTCTTTATGAACATCCCAACGATACAGTGGATTTCCCCATAATTGTCCAGTAGCTGAAAAATAATCCGGTGGAACTCCTGCCACAACTGTTGGTTTTAAATCTTCATCAAAATAAAATAAATCAGGATTCGACCAGGCATCTGAGGAATCAAACGATATAAAGATTGGAATATCACCAATGATTTCAATTCCCTGTTCATTTGCATAATTTTTCAAATCAGTCCATTGGGTGAAAAACAAAAATTGTTTGAACATATGAGATTCGATTAATGTTTTGTTTTTAGCCTGAAAATTCTCAAGTGCTTTCTCATCTCTTTTTCTTAATCCATCATCCCAATGATCCCAACTTAACCCACCTTTCACTTCTTTGATGGCCATAAATAAAGCAAAATCCAGTAACCAATCCTGTTCCTGGTTTATAAATTGTTGAAATGTTTCAGTTAATTCGTCGTCTTGTTTTTGTTTGAAGTTTTTATAAGCCCGATCAAGGAGTTTCAATTTCCACTGAATAACGGGTCCAAAATCAACTGATTCTGCAGAAAAATCAGGCCGATCTTGCAAATCTTCTAATAAAAGTAATCCTACATCCATTAACAATGTTGAGCTGATTAAATATGGATTTCCAGCAAATGCTGAAAAACATTGATAAGGAGAATCGCCATAACCGGTTGGACCTAGCGGAAGTAATTGCCATAAATTGCATCCTGATTGAACAAGAAAATTTACCCATTCATAGGCTTCGGGGCCAATATCGCCAATACCATCAGGACCAGGTAAGCTACTGGGGTGTAATAATATACCTGACATTCGATTAGATTTCATATGGTAATCTCCTTGTTTGAACAAATTCACCCGATTTTACCAGATTCGTATTATAGTCATCAGGGATTACATCCGGTCCAATAATTGCATTTGATTGAACTGTCCAACCGGAAGGAACAATTGAATCTTTTCCAATCACAGTAATTTGGAAATCTGAATTATGCTCACCTATCAAACAATTTTCTCCAACTGTGACACGTTTATCAAGAACACTACAGTTTATTACTGAATTTTTATCAACCAGGCAATCCGTGAATAAAATCGATTGATCAATTTCGACATCATTCATAATGTGGACACCTGGTGAGAAAACACAATTTCTAACGATTGCACCCGACTCAATTACACATCCATCGGAGATCATACTGTTTTCCACAATTGCACCTTTTTTAATAAGAGCAGGAGGGCGTTCTTCGGTTCTGGTGTGAATAACCCATTTAGGGTTATATACCTGGAAGGCAGTTTCGTCTGACAGGAGATCCATATTCGCCTGCCAATAGGCTTCCATCGTGCCAACATCGACCCAATACCCACTATAAGGAAAGGCGAACACTCTGGCATTATTCTTGATCATGTTGGGAATTATATCTTTCCCGAAGTCATGAAAAGAGCCGGATCGAAAATGATCATTCCATAATTCCTGGTTAAGAACATCCTGTTTGAATAAATAAATACCCATATTTATTGTGTTTGCAGGTGGTTTTTCTGGTTTTTCAAGAAATTCAAACACACGGTAGTTATCATCATAGTGCATGATTCCATAGCGTGATGCTTCTTCAAAAGGAACTGATATGGTAGATATGGTTAAATCTGCATCATTGGAAAGATGAAAGTCGATCATTTTTCTGTAATCCATTGCGTATATATGGTCACCAGATAATACCAAAATATGATCAGGATCCCCACGTTTAATGAAGGTGAAATTCTGCTGAACCGCATCGGCTGTGCCGATAAACCAATCCGATGCCTGAGCTTTGTAAGGAGTCAGGATACGTACGCCACCGGAAATATCTCGATTCAAATCCCATGGAGCGCCAGACCCGATGTGCTCTATCAATGATTGGGGACGATACTGAGCAAGAACCATTACATCGTTGATTCGGGAGTTGACACAATTTGATAGTGGGAAGTCAATAATTCGGTATTTACCTGCGAAAAAAACTGCTGGTTTTGCTCGTTTTGAAGTTAGAACTTTTAACCTGGTACCTTCTCCACCTGCCAGAATCACAGCTCTAATTTTCATCTTTCTCCTTCTATCAGGTCGATATAAATATTCGCATACTCAATGGCTGATTTTTCCCAGGAAAAATCGGTGTGTAATCCATTGGATTGAATAATTTGCCATTTTTGTCGATTTGAATAATCTGAAATTGCTCTGATTAGTGTCTGAGCCATAATTTCTGGAATTGGTTCTGAGAACAGGAAGCCATTATTTTGATTTGAATTGTCTTCATCAATGATTGTGTCTTTTAATCCCCCTGTTGATCTAGCCAGGGGAACACAACCATAACGCATTGCAATCATTTGAGTAAGTCCACAGGGTTCATACCTGGATGGAATTAAAATAATATCGCCACCAGCATACATACGTTTTGATAAATTTAAATCGAATCGTATGACAGATCTGACTTTTGATGGCATTTCAACTTCTAAACTTCTGCAGGCAGATTCAATGACAGGGTCACCTGTTCCAAGCAGGATTGCCTGCCAGGAAGAATCAGCAATCATCCTTAATGCACTGATCGCCAAATCAACTCCTTTTTGTTGGTCCATTCTTGTGACCATGATAAAAAGTGGAATTGTATCGTCTTTTTCGAGACCAAATTCTGTTTGCAGGGCTAATTTATTTTTTAATCGAACATCTAATTGAGTTGAGTCGTAATTGAAGTGTAAAGTGTTATCTATCTTTGGATCCCATTTTGATTCATCCAATCCATTAAGAATCCCTGAGAGAGAATCTTTTCGTTTATTCAAGAAATCCTGCAATCCACATCCGTAATCTGGTGTGAGTATTTCGTTTGCATAATTTGGTGAAACGGTTAATAAAAAATCAGCAGCATACATACCAATTGGAAGCGGAATGGATCGTGCCCATTCAGGAAGGTCGGTACAGGGACAATTTGGTAATCCAAATTCATTTAAAATTCTTTCAGATCCAGCACCCATATAGGGCATATTGTGCATTGATAAAACTGACTTTGTATTTCTAAAGAATGGGTCGGTAACTTTTCTTAGTTTTAAGTCATAGCAGGTAATGGCAGTATGCCAATCGTTGGCATGGATAATATCTACATGCCAATTTATGTTCTTCACCATTTCCAGTGCAGCGATAGAAAAAAAGATGTATTTTTTGGCATCATATTCAGGATTTGAAGAATAAACATTTTGATCGGAAAGTATGGAACCACCCTCGATTAAATAAACAGGTACGCCTTCAACACTGGTTAGAAATACTCTTGCAGGAATATTTCCATGACTGTGTTTGACCAGAAAAGAGGAAACTAATTGAATATTTTCCAGTTTTTGATTAATCATTGAATGGAACGGAATCACCAGCCGTATATCCAATTCATTTCCAGATAATTGATTGGGGAGTAAATTTTTTAATGCCTTAGGTAATGAACCAGCTACATCACCTAAACCTCCCACTTTAATTAACGGAGCTGCCTCTGAGGCGATAAACAAAATATTAATTGGACGTTTTTTTTTCACATTGCTCTCCCGGAAAATCCATACAGACCTAAACTAATTCTATGTAGTCTTGAGAAATTGTGGGTTTATTCTGTAAACCTAATGACTCAATCAATTCAACAACTAATTTGGATTTAATTTCTGCGTCTAACCTGGACCAGGTTCTACTCTTGATTTCTAAATATGTACCTAAATTTGGAACAATGAAAGTGTCGACATTAATAAAGATTTCAGTATCTTTATAGCTTACCAGAAATCGTTTCCTGTCTTTCTCCACTTCGATTGTGCTCGCAGGATTAAAATATTCTTTATAAAACCTCAAACTTTGCGTTGCCGGAGCATAAAACCTTGATCTGGACAGCATCACTTCCTGAGGTAAATATTTTTCACTACTTTCTCCAATCAGCGTGAGCCGAGAACGAACATTAATTACTTCATTCTTTTCTGATATGAAATGGTCTTCTCTATATCTTAAGCGACCCTGTTTAGGATCATCAAAAAAGAAATATGTGTCGTATTCGTGGTAATGACGTTTTCGTTGAATGCTCAATCCACTATTCAGTATCGAATTTATTATTTCAGTAGGATCATCAATACAAACTTTGATTTGGACTTCAAAGCTTTCCCCCTCCATTGTTCCACCAATAGCGACAAGTTTTGAGAGAATAGAAGATTCACGTTGGAACAAAAAATTATCAATTTTTTGGGCATAATCCTGCCCCTGTTTCATCAAAGATTCTTCTTCAATGGTTAATAATTGATGGTCTTTCATCAGCCATTTACCATTTACCATCAGATCAGAGACATCATTGGCTTTCGCAGCGTAGACAACCTGACTATAAAGGCTATCCTGAAGATGCCTGAACCAGGGAGAATTGTGAATTTTCTTTATGTCAATCAGAATGATATCTGCACGTTTTCCTGGCGTTATGGAACCGGTAATATCTTCTATGTGCAAAGCTTTAGCACCAATCCGTGTAGCCATAGCAATGGTCGTTTTAGCAGGGAGCGCAGTGGGATCTCCAGAAGATCCTTTTGCTAGGAATGTTGTTAAACGAATTTCCTCAAACATATCAAGATCATTATTCGAAGCTGGACCGTCCGTTCCAATCCCTACATTTATACCAATGTCCATCATTTGTTTTACTGGGGAAATACCAGACGCTAATTTTAAGTTTGAGGAAGGATTATGAGCAACACCTGCATTTTTCGCTTTAAGCATTCGAATTTCACCTGGATCAATATGAACACAATGAGCGGCAATAACTTTGGCATCAAACAATTTCAAGTGATCCATGTAGGGTATCACAGGTATTCCATTTTCAGCGACCACATTCTCGACTTCGCTTTGTGTTTCAGCCAGATGTATATGCAAAGGGATATCATATTTTATGGCAATCTCTTTTGATTTTTCAATGATTTCTGGTGTACATGTATATGGGGCATGGGGAGCGATTGCTGGAACAATGAGTGGATGGTTTTTCCATTTCTCTATGAATTTAATGGAGTAAGCTATGGATTCCTCATAAGACTGTGCGTCCGGTGTAGGAAATTTAAGAATACTTTCTGAACAAACTGCGCGTAAACCCACTTCTGCGGTTGCTTCGGCCACATCATCCTCAAAATAATACATATCAGCAAAACATGTGATGCCGGAGCGAATCATTTCTGCGCAAGCTAATTTTGTTCCTAACTGAACAAATTCCGGAGTGACATATTCTCTTTCAACTGGCATCATGTAGCCTAATAACCATACATCCAATCGCAAATCATCTGCCAGCCCACGCAGCAGAGTCATTGGAACATGTGTGTGAGCATTGATTAATCCTGGCATTAAAATTTTGCCGTCTGCATCAATTGTTTCATCAGCTGAATATAATTCTAGAATATCCGAGTTGAGCCCAACAGCCTTAATGACATCATTTTCAATTGCCACCGCCCCAGGACTAAATTGGTTGAATTCTTCATCGATTGTCAATATAGTTGCGTTTTTTATTATCAATGATACCTTTTCCATTCATTCCTCCGATCAGGTTTATGTAAGTTGAGACCTAAGAAAGTGCATTATTGTATTTGTTGCCCAGGTTAACGCAAGATTATCATGTCCACCAAATTGAAAGGATTTATTAATTCTTTGGTTAAGACGAAAATAGTTTATTGAGAGCATAGCACTTTTTTCATTCGTTTTTGAGAGTTTGGTAACTAAGAGAATATTTGGATTTATCTGTTTGTAAAGGTTTTCCAGTTTTTTTTCAAGATTGTCTGCAATCTCAAGATTATAATTTGTGGGATCCGAAATAAGAATATTATATTTTTGTAACAATTGTGTAATCAGTTGATCAGTTCCGTTTTCAATCAAACAAACTTTTATATTTAAATTGAGCAACAGCTTTGCAAGGACTTCATCTAGTGTATCTTCATTAAATCCAAAAATAAAACCACCCAATCTTTGTGTGATACTATCCATGACGTTTGAAATCATTTTTGCTGCTTTCGTTTTATTTATGGCTTTGGCTGTAATTCTGATGTCTGTTTGACCAGGGTAAGCAACAATACCAACTGTCGGATTGGAAAGAGTCTCTAAATCGGCGATTTTTTCATCAATGACGGATTCACCAATTCCTGAAGTGTGAATTACATAGGTTTGTATTACATATTTATTGTTAAACAGAGTTCGGAGAATACCTTTCACTTGATTTTCTAATAAGTATTCCAATTCTTTTGGTACACCAGGCAATGAAATGATTAATCCATTTTCTATCCGACAATAAAAAGCTGGTGCTGTTCCGACAGCATTTTCAATTGCAGTAGCACCCATCGGAATGTAGGCCTGTTTCTTGTTATTTTCAGTCGGAATTCTCCCAAAACGCTCAAAACGTTGTTTGATTTGTTCCCAGAGTTCTGGTTGAAATTCTAATTCTGTGCCTATTGCTCTGGCAATCGCATTTCTGGTTGGATCATCAACAGTTGGTCCCAGACCACCAGTTGTAATGACAATATTTGAACGTGATAATGACTCCATTACTGTAGATGTTATTCTGTTTTCATTATCACCAATCATGGTTGTACGGAAAAGATCTATTCCTTCATTGCGCAAGAAACGGGCTATATATCGCGTATTTGTATCCTGAATTTCCCCTAATAATAGCTCTGTTCCGATTGTAATAATTTCGGCTGACGGCAAAATCCCTCCAAAAATGACATCCAATATATTAATTTTGCTGGCGTAGAACCAGTTATAGTCAAGTTTAGCATGAATTTAAATTGGAATCCCTTCAATCATGATAGAATTTTTAATTCAATTATGAACAAACAACAATTAGCCCGTTGGGGTGAAGAAACAGCACAAAATTATCTCAACGAAAGAGGTATTCGAATCGTTGAAAAAAATTTCCGAACCCAATCCGGGGAGATTGATATAATTGGGTTTGAAAATGATGATCTAATATTTTTTGAAGTAAAAACCCGATCTTCCATAAAATTTGGATATCCTGAAGAAGCTGTTAATTCAAAAAAAGTCGAAAAAATTGAAATGGTTGCCAATGAATATTTGGACAATCTTCCATCAAATAATCTTAACTGGAGGATAGATACCATCGCGATTATTCGAAATCCACATACCCAGAAATATCAAATTAAATGGTTTAAAAATGTGGAAGCATAATTTACAAAAACCAGTAATTTTCATTGTCGGACCCACTGCATCTGGAAAGACGGAACTTGCCATTCAATTAGCTACTAATTTGAATACAGAGATAATATCCGCTGACTCAAGGTATTTCTATCGTATGATGGATATTGGGACTGCCAAACCTGATGTAAGGGAATTGGCAAATATCAAGCATCATATGATTGATATCGCGAATCCGGATGAGACAATCAGTGTCGCTATTTTTAAACAACAAGTAACTGAGATCATCGATCATATGCATCAAGAGTCAAAAATTCCAATTGTTGTTGGGGGAACCGGGCAATACATACATGCAATTTTACATAATTGGGATATGCCTGAATTAAAATCGGATCAGCAATTGAGAGAACTTCTTGAAAATTATGCAGAACGCTTTGGAAAATTAAAGTTATACGAATTTCTACAAAAGGTTGATCCCGACGCCGCGAAAATCATCGATTTTAGAAATTTACGTAGAACAGTGCGAGCAGTTGAGGTAATTTTGAAAACCGGACATCGTTTTTCAGAACAACGCAAAAAAGAGGCATCTATTTACACCCAGAAGATCATTGGAATTCGTTGGGATCGATCTGTTTTGTATCAACGAATTGATGATCGAATTAAAAAAATGATAGAAAATGGGGTTATTGAAGAGGTAAGAAGGTTACTCGATATGGCCTATTCTTCAGTTTTGCCTTCTATGTCAGCCATTGGGTATCGGGAATTAGCAGGATATATCCAAGGTGAGAATACACTTGAAGAAGCAATTATTTTAATGAAACGAAATTCACGGACGTATGTCCGTCGTCAAGCAAATTGGTTTAAGGCTGATGATGCAAATATTATGTGGTTCGATGGTGATGAATTAGATTACAATAAAGTCGTTGATTTTGTAAAATCAGAAGCGGGATGGAAAAAACCAGAATAAAAAAAGCACTGGCGTGAACCAGTGCTTTTTCTGATTTATGCTTTTAGTAATTCAGGCACACCACTCTTCTTAGTAGTGGGGGACGGGAAGATTTTTTCAAATTCTTCTTTTGATAATGTTTCAACTTCTAATAATTTTGTGGCAACAGCGTCCAATTTTTCACGGTAATCTGTCAGAATTTGCTTCGCTTCTCGATAGGCATCATTCACAATCGATCGAACTTCCTTATCAATTTTTTCAGCAACATTTTCTGAGTAGTCGCGTTGTTCTGAAATTTCGCGCCCTAAGAAAATCAATTCTTCTTTTTGACCATAAACCATTGGTCCCAGGTCTTCACTCATACCCATGCGCATGACCATTGTCCTGGCTAATTTGCTGACTCGCTCAATGTCATTGGATGCCCCTGATGTAATATCATCAAACACCAATTCTTCAGCTGCTCTGCCACCAAGAAGCCCTACCATATCTGCAAACATTTTCTTCTTTGCCATTAATAATCGATCTTCCTGCGGAAGTGCGAGTGTATATCCAGCTGCCATACCACGAGAAATAATCGACACTTTTTGAACTGGGTCACCATTTGGTAAAACATGCATGACTACGGCGTGGCCGGCTTCATGGTAGGCAACAATCCGTTTTTCTTCCTTACTGATCAAACGGCTTTTTCTCTCAGGACCAGCGATCACTCGCTCAATGGATTCTTCAAATTCACTTTGTCCAATTAAAGTCTTATTACGTCTGGCAGCCAAAATTGCAGCTTCATTAACCAGATTTTCCAGATCTGCACCTACAAAGCCTGGGGTTGAACGAGCGATTACACTTAAATCGATGTTATCTTCCAGAGGTTTCCCTCTCACGTGTACTTTGAGAATGGCTTCTCGTCCACGCACATCGGGTCTATCAAGAACAACACGGCGATCGAAACGGCCAGGTCGTAATAAGGCAGGATCGAGAATATCAGGCCTGTTGGTGGCAGCCATGATAATAATATTGGTGTCTGTATCAAAGCCGTCCATTTCCACCAGCATCTGATTCAAGGTTTGTTCGCGTTCATCGTGACTCCCGCCTAAACCAGCTCCACGTTGGCGTCCAACTGCATCAATTTCATCTACAAAAACGATACATGGTGAATGTCGTTTCGCCTGTTCGAACAAATCACGAACTCGACTGGCACCCACACCAACAAACATTTCTACGAATTCTGAACCTGAGATGGAGAAGAAAGGAACGCCTGCTTCTCCAGAGACTGCTTTTGCCAGTAAGGTTTTACCTGTACCAGGAGGACCTACCAACAAAACGCCTTTTGGTATACGTGCTCCTAAAGAAATAAATTTTTGAGGCTCCCGTAAAAATTCGACTACCTCTTTCAATTCTTCTTTAGCCTCTTCCACGCCGGCAACATCTACGAAAGTTACAGTCGGATGATCACCAGTGAACATTCTGGCTTTTGATTTTCCAAATGACATGGCAGCATTATTACTACCCTGAGCCTGACGGAATATAAAGAAGAATGCGCCACCTAAAATTAAGAATGGCAGAATATACCCTAATGCGGTCAGTACGCCAACCCATGCGCTAGGGGCTTTGATGACGATGCGGATTTTTTCAGGATTCAAATCCTCCTGGGTTACCCCAAGATTTAATAATTGTTCAACCAAAGTTGCTGTTGATTCTTTGGTTGACAAACCTTCACGAGCATCTTCCAGATATTTAACTCTTAGACGATTTTCGCTTTCTTCAACCTCAGAAATTTTCCCAGCTCGAATATCTGCTGCAATCTGATTGATGGTTAAAGTTTCTGCACTACTACGCTGACTGAAACTATAGAAAGCCATAACAATTATGGATATAAATAGCAGCAAGTAGATTACATACGATTGATTTCTTGAATTCACTATGCCTCCCAACAAGGAAAGTCTTTATATTTTTAGAAAATTATACCAATCTACCTATGTATTGGCTAATTTTTGATAACGTTTTTTGGTACATCTTATGAATTTCTAATAAAACTCAACATATTTCATTCAAAGTTTATTTCTAATTGGTTTATTTATCGGTTTTGGCAAAGGTTTTGGAGTGAACAGCTAAACCAAATTTTATTGCTGTGTGGTTTCCAATGTCTTTACCATTTGATTAATGTGAATACGATCATGTTGAGCAATGAATTTTATTAATTCCGATGTTGGTGTAGGTCCAAAAATTGCATGATTTATTAATTTATTCCATTGCTGAGTGGTTAGATTTTGAATTACTTCAATCAAAGATACTCTATTTGATATGAACCGCATAAGTTCTTTCTTTGGGTTGTTTGAAATGTATTTTCTTTCATCAGCCCATTGATCTGTTAGTGCGGCTTCGATAAAAGGATTGTCTTCACTCGTTATCAATTTAATCCGAGGAATATTTACTTCTTGATCGACATCAGCCATGTGCGAAATAATTTCAATTAATGCCCATTCATCTGCTTTTGGTCGTTGCGAGAAACGAGATGGGGAGATTTGCATTCTCAAAAAAGAATCCATATTAGCAGCTGTGGCTCGTAAAATTGCTAATATTGCTGCTCTTGAATTGTTCAACTCAAATTCATGATTATTCAATTTTAAGTGACGAATCCAATTCAGTACATTTTCCAATGTTCCTGAAGAACTCAGAGGATTTAATGTAAATTCAGACTGCTCAGGTGGCTTGCCTATGTAATAGGTCGGAATTCCTAAAATTTCTGCAGGTAAAATATCCATATCCCATTCATTACCAATCATGACAACTGGTTCATCCGGCCAGCCAATTTTTCCCAGGATTTCAGCAACAAATTCTGGTCTTGGTTTTGTAAAATGGAGTTCCTCAAAATTTGTTATATATTCGAAGTCATTCAATTCAATTCCTAAGTTTGCCCAATTTATTCGATGGTCAATCGCAATTTTTGGGAAAAGAGGGTTGGTAGCAATAATTATTTTGTCATCTTGTTCAGATAATTTTTTTACGATTGATGCTGCATGCGGAATCTCGTTTGTTAATGGTGCTAATTTTGGAAATTCTCTTTCGTAAAAATCAATAATTTTGTGTTCCAGAATTTCTTTCTCCGTGCTGATTAACGGATAAAAATAATCATCAAAACATTCTTCCAGGGTTTTGGATGGATCAACATTATTGATCATATGCTCAGTCCCATTTAAAATTGCAGCGGGAAGTTCTTTAGGCGAATAAAATTCAGATAAATATTGCCCAAGGTGATGAAGGTAGGCAGGTAAAAATGTCTCCATTGGATTCCCAAGGAGTGTATCGTCCAGATCAAATAAAATAATCAATTACTTTCCCTCAAGAAAAATATCTGGTAGCGGATGACATTGGCCGCAACCTACATGTGGTTCCTTAACTTTCGTTTTACTTTTTACACAAAAAGCGGAAACATTCATGCGTTTGATAAAACCAAAGTCTTTCTTAATCACACCCGTCAATTGCATATGTTGACAGGCATTTGCCTGTAAAATATTGGGAACAGGGCAAGACTTGCAAATTTTTGTAGACCAATTCTGTTTGGAATTTGAATCGGTGATTAAACGACATTCTTCAAAGTTTCGTCCGCGGAAATAGTCACCAAAAAAATAATGACATTCCTGACCGTAAGGAGTTCGCATATCTATTGAGTTACACGGGTGATGTATTCACCAGTTCGTGTGTCGATTCTGATTACATCCCCGGTTGAAATGAAGTAAGGGGTATAAACAGTTGCGCCTGTTTCTACTTCCACCTTTTTGGTTTGACCTGTTGCGGTATCACCTTTAACAGCAATTTCAGCATAAGTTACTTCCAGGTCAACTGAGATGGGTAATTCAATATCAATTGCTTTTCCATTGTAAAAAGTGATCTTCACTTCCATGTTTTCTTTGAGAAAATCTGTTGAATCCACAAGAATTTCAGATTGTAAAGGATATTGATCAAATGTATCGTTATCCATAAAATAATAAAATTCACCATCATTATATAAGTATTGGGCGTTGTGGTAATCGAGGCGTACATCCTGGACTTGTTGCCCGGAATTGAATGTCTTTTCAATCGTTGAGCCAGTAATCATATTTCTGGCTTTAATTCTGATGGTAGCTGATCCACGACCAGATTTATTGTGACCATAATCCAACACTTTGTACAGATTTCCATCTAATTCAAAAGTTACACCTTTGCGAAGCTCATTGACATCGATCATAAAAACACCTTCTACATCTAAAATTATTAGGTAGATTATAGTCCAGGCGCTAATGGGTGACAAGGTTGGATTATTTTGTCGTCCCTATGACGAATTGAATAAATGAAAGAACTTACCAATTCAAGGTAAAAAAGTTTTTCAGAAAAATTTATACATTTCAAGAAACTGAGGCTGCAATTGCAGCCTCAGTTTCTTGAAAATTATCCTAATTTGGGCTCGATTATTCCGTATCCGCCATCCCTTCGGTGATACAGGATGTTAATACTTTCGGTATTCATATTGAAAAACACAAAGAAATCTTCATGCCCCAACATTTTCATTTGTTCAATGGCTTCTAATTCATCCATAGGGATCAATGAGAATGTTTTTCTGCGAGTAATTTCAGGAACTTCCTCATTCTCTTCATATTCTGGAAGTTCTGAAGCCAGTTCGGAAAGTGGCATACCATCACCGCGACCTCGTTGTCGTTTGCCTTTTAAGCGTGCGATTTGGCGTTGCATTTTTTCTACCGATTCATCAATCGCAGCAAAAATATCATCCGCTCTTTCTTCTGTACGTAGTATGTATCCCTTACCGCGAATTGTAATTTGAGCGACCTGACGATCGGAAGCATTTCTGGCAGATTTAATATAAGAAAGATCAACTCTGGTTTCATCAATATCATTCAAATATCGATAAAGTTTTGTGATTTTTTTGTTCACATACTCATCTAATCTTTCGTTCATTTTAAGATTTTTGGTAAAGATATCGACCTTGGTTGCCATTTTATTCCTCCTGGATTAAAATTTTTGCGCAGTTACAGCATCGTTAAGTTGATCACTAAAACCATTATGCGTATGAACAGCACGAGCCAATGTTAAACCAACTATATCCTTTGCCCCAGCAATTTTCAACGCTGATGCACAAGCTTCCAATGTTGATCCAGTAGTTGAAACATCATCTATTAGAAGAATGTTTTTTCCACTGACCTCAGCGGAATCTGCGATAAAGGCCTTGGATACATTTATTAAACGCTCGTGTCGATCAAGACCAACCTGTGAAATCGTGTCTTTAAATCGACGCAGCGACTGCTTTTTTATTGGTTTATTGATTATCATAGAAAATGGTAATGCAAGCAAAAATGATTGGTTGTAACCACGATCATGTAATCTTTTTTGACTTAATGGTACTGGTATTACCATATCAATATCCACTTTATTTTTATTGTACAATTCTACAAGATAATTTGCCAGTACTTCTGCTATACCAATATCGCGATGATATTTCAATTTTTGAATTGCTAATGAAATTGGGGGTTGATAGAATGAAAACGATCTTATCATTTTCAGGTTTTTCAGATGATCATAACAATCCTGAATATTATGTTGAAAATTTGTGATGGGTTCTCCACATTTTTCACAAATATTCCCCTCCAACAACTGTACCTGCTGAGAACATTCAGAACAAAACCTTTCGCCAATTAACCCACAGCCAGCACAGTGGGGTGGAAATAAAAAGTCCACAAATTTCCAAATTGATCTATAAAGAGGTATGCGAAGAGATGGGTTTTCCACCCAGAAAGACATTGGGCTCCTTATATTTTACTGGAACATGCCACCGAGAGCAGATTGCATTAATCTGATGGCTGCCGGTGTTAATAATACAATCATGAGCGAAGGGAATATTAATAATCCCATTGGGATAAGCATCTTGATTGGGGCCTTATGCGCTTCTTCTTCTGCCAGCTGTCTTCTACGAATTCGCATCTGATCTGCCTGGATTCTAAGAACCTTGGATAAAGATACACCTAATTGTTCACTTTGAATCACTGCAGCGACAAAACTTGTCATCTCTGGTAATCCAATGCGATTTGACATATCCCTTAATGCTTCTCTTCGAATTTTCCCTAACTGAATTTCCTGAATTACTCTGGCAAATGCCATCGATAACTGGCTTTCCCATTTTTCGCTGACCTTATGCATGGCTGCATCAAAACCTAAACCCGCTTCTACACAAATTGTCAAGAGATCTAATGCATCCGGCATAGCCTTTCGAATTTCTTTTTGTCGTCTCGAAATTCTTGAAGACAAAATCATGCTGGGAAAATAAAATCCTATAAGGCCAAAAAGTAATGATAATAATAATTTTCTTCCTAATGGCCAACCTGTTGATCCAATGGTAAGCACAAATAAAATGATGCCACCAAAGAAAACCAGGCCAATGAATTGGGTTGCAAGAATGATGGTTGGATCGATAGCTGAGGAGACACCTGCTAATTCCAATTTTCTATCAATGGATTGCATGGCATTTTGAGGTGTAAACCGGATTGCCAACTCACCTAATTTTCTAGCTATAGGATAAACAACTCTCTCCTGGAAAGGTAATGAAAGTTCAAGCTTTCTCAATTCCAATGGACCGTCATCCAGGTTAATTTCGTCTAATCTATCATTTAAAATCCGATTTTCATCGAATTCTGGGCTTCGCAGACCAATCACAGTGAGAATGATTGCGATTATCAAGACTGCGACCAATATAATAATGAATATAACCATAATCAAACCTCCAGGATTTTCCTAGACTTCAATATCACCTAACTTGTTCATTGCAAAGTAACCAGCGATAATCATCAATCCTGCTACGACCAGTGCAATAATTCCACAAATACCACTTTCAGGTTGAAAAAATTCCATGACATATTCTCGATTTAATAAATAGAGAATACCAATAACAAATAATGGCAACATTGATAGAAACCGGCCAGAATACATAACCTGGGTGGTCAAAACTCTGATTTCACCTTTAATTCGGATACGTTCACGAATTGTGTATGAAATCGAGTCTAAAATTTCAGCCAGATTACCACCAACTTCACGTTGAACATTGATTGCAGTGATGGTTAAATCGAGATCATCACTTGGTATCCTTATTAATAAATTTTCAAGGGCTCGTTCCATTGTAACTCCCAGTTGCATTTCCTGGATCACACGGCGAAATTCATCACAGATAGGAGGAGGCAATTCTTTCGAGACTGCTTCCATAGCTTGCATGGTTGAAAAACCTGCTCTCAAACCGTTGACCATTAGATTCAACATATCTGGTAATTGTTGATCAAATTTAATAAGGCGTTTGCTTTGTTGGGATTTCACATATAAATTGGGTATGTATAAACCGATCGCTGCACCAATTAATAAAACAACTATATTTTTTCCACCAATATACCAAAGCACAAAACCTACCAGGGCTGCACTGATGATCGTGAAAAATATAAATTCACCAGGTTTGAACTTCAAATCAGCTCTTGAAAGGCTATTGGAAATTCTATCCCCTAAGGTAGATCTTTCAACTCTGTTGTTCAGCCAATCGACTAAAGGCCTGGCTCTATCCCTTTCGGATAGGAGTTCGTCATCTTCGATATATTTTCCTAATCGGTTCATTTCAGTAGCACGACGGTCAACGGTTATAGAAACTATCACGCCGACAATTAGAAGGATAACAGCAAGGCCGCCAACAACCGATAATATTAATATTGGATTGATTTGTGTTAATAATTGGGCGATATCCATCGATACCTGCTTTCAAAAAACTTATCTACGTCTTTCACCAATGCCAAAAATTGATGGAGTAAGGTGAATTCCTGATTGTTCTATCTTATCAATAAATTTGGGGCGAAGTCCTGTTGGTCTTAATCGACCGACAACTTTTCCATTTTCATAACCAGCCTGTTCAAAGGAAAAAATATCAGTCATTGTGATGATTTCACCTTCCATTCCAGATACTTCAGTAATTTGGGTAATTTTTCTGGATCCATCGCGCATGCGAGATTGATGAACGACCAGATCGATTGCAGAGGCTACCTGTTCACGGATGGCACGCACTGGAAGGTCCATCCCAGCCATCAATGTCATTGTTTCCATACGGGCTAAGGTATCCCTTGGACTGTTGGAGTGCAAGGTGGTCATTGAGCCATCATGACCAGTATTCATTGCCTGCAACATGTCCAGGGCAGCTTCATCGCGGATTTCACCAACAATGATCCGATCAGGCCTCATGCGCAATGTATTAATGACCAAATGTCGTATTGTTACTTCGCCTTTACCCTCAATGTTTTCTGGCCGCGATTCAAGGGTTACAACATGATCCTGGCGCAGTTGAAGCTCCGCTGCATTTTCAACAGTGATAATGCGTTCATCCGCTGGGATAAATCCGGACAATACATTCAACAGCGTCGTTTTACCAGAACCGGTTCCACCAGAAATTACTATATTAATTCTTGATCTTACACAAGCATCTAAAAATTGAATTCCTTCAGGTGTGATTGAACCAAAATCAATCAGGTTCTCAACCGTAATTGGTGTTTTGGCAAATTTTCGGATGGTTAAAACCGGACCTACCAATGAAAGAGGTGGAATAATGGCATTGACACGAGATCCATCGGGTAAACGTGCATCAACATATGGGCTTGATTCATCAATACGTCTTCCGAGGGGTGAAACGATCCTTTCGATTATTCGCATAACGTGTTCGTTATTTTCGAAAGCCATTGGTTCACGAATGATCTTTCCAAATCTTTCAATGTATATATTTTTTGCTCCGTTGACCATGATTTCAGTGATCGTTTCATCTTCAAGAAGCCGTTGCAAAGGTCCAAAGCCGAGTATTTCTGCCGTTATCTGCTCAAACATTCTGGAGCGTTCCGGTCTTGATAGAATAATGTTTTCTTCGTTGAGTATCTGTTCGAAAAGCTCCTGAATTGTCTTTTTTACTTCTGCAGTCTGACTGACATCCATACTGGGATCAAGTGTACTGATTAATTTTGTCTGAACCCGATTTTTTAAATCCTGATAAGTATCACTTGTTGTAGTAGGCGATGGGGCAGATACACGTCTTGATTGAAGAACAGGATTTCTCAAAGGTTCCGATCCACCAGGTTTTTGCGGAGGATTGTTCGAATTCTCATTTTGGATTCGTCGTAATATCGACATAATAGTTCCTTATACTAAGATTTAAACTAATTCTTCAATGTGCGTCGCAATTTTTTCTTTTATTTTCTCGCTAATAGCATAAATGCTTTTTGCAATTAATGTAGTCTTGTTTTCAATAATGAAAGGTACCCCTCTATTGATGGAGGTGGTGACAATTCTTTCCTCTAAAGGAATTACACCTTCAACGATTTGTTTCAAGCTTTCGCTAATTCTTTCCGGAGAAATGGCTATTCTCTTGTCAAAACGATTTAGAACAAACAATATTCTTTTTCGGTTGATTCCAGATTGATCAGAAAGACTAAGGAAGGAGTTTGTACTTTTTATTGAAGGGATATCCTGTGTAGCAACTAACACAATTAAGTTTGCAATGTCAATTGCTGATTGCACAACATCAGTGAGATACGGTGTGGTATCAACGATGATGTATTCATAAATTCTTTGCAGGTATTGAAGGACTTTCTGAAATTGATCCGAGGAGACCTGGTCTGCAAATTCCGGTCTCGGTGGTGAGGCTAATACCCTAAGATTGGAGAGTGAGTGGGTAATCAGTACCTCATTGATTATATCTGGATCTAACTCATCTGCACGGGGAGCGAGATCAAGGATTGTGTTTCTACCCTGTTCATTTAAAAAGACAGCAACATCTCCAAATAATAGGTTTCCATCAACAATGACCGCTGGAGTACTTTCACTATGTAAAGCGACTGCAACATTGGTAGCAATGGTTGTGCATCCCACACCACCTTTTGGACTATAAACAACAATAATTTTCCCTAATCTTCCCGTGCGTGCAGCAGATGTTTCATTACTCTCAACAACCAACTGGGCTTTTTGTTTTTCTTCTATTGCTAGTTTTCCCGCTTGACGAATGGCATTGGTTAACTCATCAATTAATGGAGGTTTTGATAAGAAGTCTCTTGCACCAGCCAGCATTGCACGGCGCATGTATCCAGAGTCGTACTGAACAGAAAGGATGATTATCTGGATGTGAGGATGTTTACGCCGGATATTTTCAGTGGCTACCAGCCCATCCATATCCGGCATATTGATATCCATGACAATTACATCAGGTAATTTTTGAGACGCAAGATCAATTGCTTCTTTCCCGGTTCTGGCTTCTCCTATGATCTCAATTTTCGGGTCAAACTGTAGCATCCTGCGAATATTTTCGCGTGTTTCACTGATGTCATCGACAATAACTACCCGAATTTTTTCTGGATTCGCCATTTCTATCCTCTTTGTTCCATTGTTAAAATTGTTTGATCAAAAAATACCATTTAGGGTTGTTCTGTTATTGGTGCAAATACACCTCGTTTTGATTCAAGGGCAAACGGCAGTTTTGCGGGGAGTGGTATGTTCTTTTGATCCATCAAATATTGTTGGGTAACAGCATCTGTAAGAATGGTTTGGGTATTATTCGGATTTCGAAGTGCCAGTGTAAGCATGATTTTTGCTTTTTTCATGTAAGTCAAAACGACAGCGTCCTGTGGAGAGACCACAAGGGTTACAACATCCGGAGGTGTTATTTCAGGTGCGGGTTGTGCCTCTTCTCCCTCGGGAACGACAACCTGATCTGCAGGAGTAGGTTCTTCGCCAGATAAGGGGAAATTACCCATTCTGAGGACAATTGCATCCTGAATGACATTTTGGCAAACAAGTCTCGGCCGTTGGGCTTCGGAAGGTACTACATATACTGGCTCATTTAGTGTAGGATCCAATTCGGTTCGACCTTGAGTTGAACCTTGCCCACCACTTGAAATGATCACTGTCAAAGATTCTGTGCTGCTTTCCGCTTGAAGGATTTGTTTGGTTACCGACCCTGTATAATTGGGTAAAATAGACTGGTTCTCAGGATCAACGTCAACCAATAACATGCAACCAATGACCATGACGTGGTCCCCAGCTTGAGGAGCATAAGCAATCATTGATTCTCGGTCGATCATGACTGATAAAGCAGTCTTATCAACTGGAATATCAAAGGCAGCGATTGATCCTCCTGTTTCACCATCAATCAACATCCTGGGTGTAAGAGGAATTCTTGCTTCTAACGGATAAATCGCTCTCTTT
>JAHYJK010000366.1 GCA_019429225.1 Anaerolineaceae bacterium | reverse complement strand
ATGTGTGGTAAAGAGACCTCGGCATTAGAATACGCGGATGCAAGAATGTTCGATCAATCACCGTTTGTATTGGTGGAACTGAAAAATTCAGATAAAAAATCTCTGCAATTGGCTGAGACTTTGGTAAACTGTATTGGAGCAATTCCTTTCCCATTGGATGCGAAGACTCATGACCAATGGGTGGCATATACCAGTCATTTTCCTTACCTATTATCCAATTTATTAGCCAGGATTACACCACCTGAAACAAAACCATTAGCAGCCAGTGGGTGGCGAAGTTCGTCCCGTCTGGCTGGCTCATCCATACCGATGATGAATGATATTTTGCGGACAAATAAAGAAGAGGTGCTGCGGGTTTTGGATCAATTCATGATGCAAATGAACGAAGTTCGCAGTGTTATTGAGAAAACTCCCGATTCAATCAACGATTACTTGAAGGTAGGTCAAACATCTTACCTTGAAATGGTGACAGACAATGAGGCACATTAATGGACTTATTTATTCCTTCTTCCAAAAAATTAACCGCGATTTTTTCTCCTGAAAGCGATCTAAACATCCCGGGTGATAAATCTCTCTCGCATCGTACAGCCTTATTTTCTGCCTTGGCGTCCGGTGAAAGCAGAATCACCAACTTTCTTGATTCTGGTGTGACTCAAGTTATGTTAAATAGTCTGAGCTCTCTAGGTGTTCAGTGGAAATTTGTCGATAATATCCTGACTGTTCGGGGAAAGGGCTTGTATGGGTTCCAAACCCCGGTTAACTCTTTGTACTGTGGTCACTCCGCAACGACAATCCGATTGATGGCTGGCGCTTTGGCTGCATCCGGGATCGCTGTGACCCTGGATGGAAGCGAGGGGCTGCGGAAACGTCCCATGGATCGCATTGTTGAACCGTTGCGTCAATTGGGTGTGAAAATTTCTACCGCTGAGCAGGGAACTGCACCACTTGTCATCCAGGTTCGTCCGGCTGGGCAGAAATTAAAGGGTGGGTTGATTGAATTGAAGCAAGCCAGTGCGCAGGTGAAGACTTGTATCTTATTAGCCGGGTTGGCAGCCGAGGAAACCATCACTATCCATGAACCAGGTCCTTCAAGGGATCACACTGAAAGGTTATTAAAAGCAATGGGTGCAGATCTACAAGCTGAAGGGCTGCAGGTCAGGTTGAACCCGCTTGAAAAAGACTTACTTCCTTTGAAAATGCGATTACCAGGGGATATTTCGTCAGCTGCTTTTTTGATTGTAGCTGCTTTAATCACCCCGAATTCTGAAATAATTATTGAAGAAGTGGGCTTGAATCCGCGCCGAACTGGTTTGCTGGATGTTTTACAGACAATGGGGGCTGATATGCAAGTGACAGTTACCGGCGAAAATGGGGGGGAACCTGTCGGTTCTGTGAAGGTTTGCAGCAGCGAATTGCAAGGATGTATGGTAGAGGGTGACCTGGTGGTGCGCATGATTGACGAATTCCCAGTTTTTGCCGTGGCAGCAGCTTTCGCGAAGGGAGAAACGGTAGTGCGTGATGCACAGGAATTACGTTATAAAGAATCGGACAGGATTCAAGTGCTGTGCAGCGAATTGCAAAAGATTGGTGTGGACATTACTGAAATGGAAGACGGGTTTGTAATCCAGGGGAGTGAATATATCTCAGGAGGCACCGCAGAAAGCAAAGGTGATCACCGTTTAGCGATGTCACTTGCTGTGGCGGGGTTGGCATCCCAGAATGGGGTAAATATTCGTGGGGCTGACATGGTGTCCCAATCCTTCCCCGCTTTTTTTGAAATGCTGAACCGGATGGGAGTGGAGATTTGAAAGCAGATAAAATCTGGCAGTTGGGACTGATCGGGTTTCCGTTGAGTCACAGTTATTCCCCAATTCTCCACCAGACTGCTTTGGAATATTTGGGGTTGAAGGGAACTTATCGTTTGTTCTCATTATCAGACCCCAACCAAATTTCAGGTGTTGTTCAGCGATTACGGGATGGCGAACTGGATGGCATAAATGTCACCATCCCCTATAAACAGGAAGTAATTAATCATTTAGATGGTTTGACCAACGCTGCCCAGACAATTGGAGCTGTGAATACAATTTATCATCATGGAGATAAATTAATTGGCGACAACACGGATGCTTCCGGCTTTTATTATGATTTGCTCGGTTGTTTAAAAGGTTCGGAATTCGTCAAAAAAAATGCTCTGGTTTTAGGTAGCGGTGGTTCCGCGCATGCGATTGCATTTGCTTTGCTTGGCAATGGTTGGTCAGTGACAGTCACTGCACGCCGGATGGCACAATCTCAAGCATTGGCTCAAAAATTCGATAATCCTCAACTATATACAACCGATTGGGATTCTCTTAATCAGTCAGCTTTTTTGAAAAAATTTAGATTGCTAATAAACACCACACCGGTTGGGATGTACCCGGAAGTCGAGAATAATCCTATCCCTGACGGAACAGAATTTCCACAGGGTATGGTGGTGTATGATTTGATATGCAACCCACAAGAGACAGCTTTGATGAAATTGGCCAGACAGGGTGGGCTTCAGGCTTTTAATGGTTTAGGAATGCTGGTAAACC